>CAXTXZ010000255.1:0-2749 GCA_964248015.1 uncultured Rhodopila sp.
TCGCCTCCGCGCAGCGCAGCATGGCGGCGGCCAGGCTGGGCTTGAGATTGGGCGTCCGCTCGCACTGCGCCAGCACGGCGGCATCGTCTGGGTCTGTGGCAATGGCTTCCTGGCGGCGGCGTTCCAGCAGGCCCTGTGCCGGCCAGTCGGGGTTGCGCCGCATGAACAGCGCGATTTCCTCGGCCGTGGCGGCGCCGGGCGTACGCAGGCGCAGATACAGCACAAGCTTTTCCGCGGTGGGATCGGCAAAACGCGCCGCGTCGGCCTGCGCATCCGCCCATCTGTTCGCCTTCACCGCGGCCATCGGGTTGAACTCCTGCGCGCGGGCCTCCGCGGCCGACAGAAGAACAACGCCCGCGAGGAGGGAATGGACCGGAAGCCGCATGGCGCCTTCTAGCAAGCTGTGTCTTGCAGTGCATCCATCACGCGCCTAGGTTTCGCCGCTCAGGCAGGGAACCCGGAGAAGGGACATGTTCAAGGGATCACTCGTCGCGTTGATCACGCCCATGGGAAACGATGGCGCCGTGGACGAGAAAGCCTTCGCCGCATTTGTCGATTGGCAGATCAAGGAAGGCACTCACGGAATCGTCCCGGTTGGCACCACGGGCGAAAGCCCGACCCTGTCGCACCATGAGCACCGGCGGGTCGTGGAAATCGCCATCGAGGTCGCGAAAGGCCGCATCCCGGTGATCGCGGGCGCTGGCTCGAACAGCACGGAAGAAGCCATCGCACTGACCCGTCACGCCAAGGAAGCCGGCGCCGACGCGGCGCTGATCGTCACGCCTTACTATAACAAGCCGACGCAGGAAGGCATGTTCCTGCACTACACCGCCATCGCCGACGCAGTGGACCTGCCTATCATCATCTACAACATCCCGCCCCGCAGCGTCGTGGACATGAGCGTGGAGACGATGGCCCGGCTGGCGAAACACCCGAACATCGTCGGCGTCAAGGACGCAACGGCCAATCTGGTGCGCCCCCTGCACACCCGCCGCGCCTGTGGCGCCGATTTCTGCCAGTTGTCAGGCGAGGACCACACCGCCCTGTCCTACAACGCCGCCGGTGGCCACGGCTGCATCAGCGTCACCGCCAACGTCGCGCCGCGCCTGTGCAGCGACATGCAGTCCGCCTGGGCCGAGGGGCGCGTCAAGGATGCCATGGACCTCCAGAACCGCCTGCTGCCGCTGCACGATGCGTTGTTCAGCGAAACAAGTCCCGCCCCGGTGAAATACGCCGCTTCGCTTCTGAGCAAGACTTCCGAGCGATGCCGCCTGCCCCTTGCCCCGATCATGGAGCCTACCCGCGCGCGGGTGAAAGCCGCCATGGCGGAGGCCGGACTGCTGAACTGAGCAACAGGCGGTTCAGATCAAAACATGGCTGAAGCCAGGAAAAAGGGCCTGATCGCGCACGGCGTCGCGGCGCAGAACCGCAAGGCCCGCTTTGACTACTCGATCAAGGACACGGTCGAAGCCGGGATGGTCCTGAAAGGCCCGGAGGTGAAGTCCCTCCGGCACGGTCGCGCCACGCTGACCGAGGCATGGGCCGGTGAGCGTGAAGGCGAAATGTGGCTGTTCAACGCCTACATCCCTGAATACCAGGGCGGCGTGCTGTCCCGTTTCGAGCCGCGCGCGCCACGGAAACTGCTGCTGAAGAAGAAGCAGATCGCGCAGCTTCTGGGGGCCATCTCGAAGCAGGGCGCCACTCTTGTGCCATTGCAGATCCATTTCAACGACCAGGGACGCGCCAAGGTGCTGCTGGGCGTCGGCCAAGGGCGCCAGAAGCAGGACAAGCGGGAAGCCATAAAGGACCGCGATTGGAAGCGCGACAAGGCTCGGCTCATGAGCGCGCGCGGATAAAAGTTCAGCCTGTCAATCAGCCGTGCTTGTTTGGTTGCAGCCATACCTCTTTCATCCGGATCACCGGCGGTTCTGCCCTGTCTCAGCCGGTTGCACATTAAACTTGCAAAATGCGTGGCTCTTTGTTAAGAACAAAACATGAATTAGTTAGGCCAGCCGCTATGGAAGACGATCTCGCGCAACGCTTTGCGAAAACCAACCGGGTTTCGATCCGTGCGGTGCTGGTAACGGATCAAAATGCTGACGTTCAGTCTGTGCTGACACAGGCAGGGATCTTCGACCCGGCTGTGATTCCGGTCGTGTTGGGAGACACACCGGATTTATCCGGTGGTATTCTCGGCGACGGCGTTACGCCAAACCTGATGGGGACTCTGGAACAAGACGCGCCAAACGCTCACCAAGCGGAACCTGCGTTCAATAAGCCTAAAGCTTCGAAAAAAGGCTTCCGTGCTCGTTACCAGCCGCCGCCGACAGCCAATCTGCCTGCGGCCTTTGGGCTGAAGCCCATGGCGCCAGTTCGCAGGCGCCCAACCTGATCAGAGAGTTCGCGAGGGTTGCGGCGGCATTTCTGGCGGAACAGCAACACATTCAACGCCAGGCCTCGCCAATTGGCGGCATGTTAACCGTTTGCCAAGAGCCGGGACTTAAGACAGCAAGCCGCCATAGAGTTCCCGCCCATGCTTGTTGTCGTTTGTCTCGCCGCCATCCTGGTGGCGCTGGCCGCGCTTTATGTGCATGACCGCCGATAGACGGCGCACGCCATCCTGCGCAACTACCCGATCGTCGGCTATTTCCGTTACTTCGCGGAGATGATGGGCGAATACATGCGCCAGTATCAGTATTTGCCTGACTGGCGGGGCGGCCGTTCAATCGGCTGGAAAGGGCCTGGGTGT
>CAXTXZ010000255.1:2849-6059 GCA_964248015.1 uncultured Rhodopila sp.
CGGCAAGGGCGGCATTCTTCCAGGCGTCAAGGTGACACCCGAAATCGCCGCGATACGCTGCATTCCGACAGGACGGAACAGCGTCAGTCCCAATCGCCGCCACGACATCGGCAACGTGCGTGAGTTCGGCCAGTTCGTGCAGCGCGTCCGGGACATCACCGGCAAACCGGTCGGGGTCAAGTTCGTCGCCGCCGACAGTGGCCCATTCCTGCGGCCTGGCCGATCCCACCGGTTTCCGGCCCCGGCACGTCACCCAGATCGAGCGCGGTGTCGGCGGCTTCAGGGTGGCCCAGGGCAGCGACTGACCGCAAGCTGCGACCACACTTTGAGAAGACGATGCGCCTAAAAGCGAAACCGAAGCCGCGTGCCTGACGGCCGGCAGGCCTGACCCGCCCTCTTGCCCCGCTTCGTCCGCTGCGCGACCATGCTCCGGGAGCAAGAACAGGGGAGCCACACATGCCACGTCTGGCAGGCAAGGTCGCGCTGGTCACCGGCGCCGGCGCCGGCATTGGACAGGCAACCGCCAGGCTGTTAGCCCAGGAAGGTGCCAGGGTCGTCATCGCTGAACTGAATGCCGAGGCCGGCGAGCAGACCGCGCACTTCATCGCTCAGGCGGGTGGGGACGCCATCGCCTTGCGAACCGACGTGACCGAGCCCGACAGCATCCAGTCCACCATTGAAAAAGCCGAGCAGCATTATGGCGGCCTGCACATCATGCACAACAACGCCGGCGGCTCCACCTTGCGCGACGGTGACGTGATCCAGGCACCGCTCGACGAGTTCTGGCGCGTCATCAAGCTGGACTTGTTCGGCACCTTCCTGGGCTGCCGCTTCGGCATCCCCGCAATCCTCCGTTCGGGCGGGGGGTCAGTGATCAACATGTCCTCCAACGTGGCGTTGATGGGCGTGCCTGGACGCGATTGCTACACGGCCGCCAAGGGCGGGGTGGCGGCGATGACCCGTTCCATGGCCGTGGAGTTCGCGCCGAGAGTGCGGGTCAACGCCGTCGCACCGTCCGCCACCATGACCGACCGTGTCCGCGCCCTTGTCGCCGGCAACGCCGCCCTGGACAAGCTGGCGAATTCCCATCTGCTGGGCCTGATCGAACCGGAGGACATCGCGCCCATGGTCCTCTTCCTCGCGTCCGACGAAGCGAGCAAGGTGACCGGCCATGTCTACCCCGTCGATAGCGGGGCCATCATCGCCTAACCAGGAGCCGTGACGATGAAGATCAAGCGTGTGGAACATATCGCCATTGCCGTCGACTCGATGAAACAGTCGCTCGACCTGATGCGCGACACCTTTGGCCTGCAACTGGAGTATGAGGAGCAGATCGGCGACACGAAGCTGGCCATGCTCCCGGTCGGCCAAACCTACATCGAGCTGCTGGAAGGGCACAGCCCCCAATCCGGCGTCACCAAGTGGATCGAGAAGAAGGGCACCGGCCTGTTCCACATCTGCTTCGAGGTCGAGGACATCGAGGACGCCATCGCCGAACTGAAGGCGAAGAACGTCGCGCTGCAAAGCGACACCTGGCGGATCGGCCATGGCGGCTCGAAGATCATCTTCCTCGATCCCGCCGCAACCGGAAACGTGGTGATCGAACTGGCGGAGCTGGCGCACTGATGACCGGTTTCGTTCACCCCGAGTTCCTGGTCGAGACCGACTGGCTCGCCCAGCACCTGAGCGATGTCGTCTTGCTGGACTGCACGACACATCTGCTTCCTGATCCCAAGACCACCTACACCGTCAAGCCGGGGCGGGAGGACTTCGAAAAAGGCCACATCCCCGGCGCGCAGTTCTGCGATGTCTCGCGGGACGTCTCCGACACATCGGCTCGGTTCAACTTCATGCGCCAGGCGCCGGAACAGTTCGCCGCCGCGATGCGCCGTTTCGGCGTCAGCAACACGACGCGGGTGATCACCTACTCCACAGGCAACGCCTGGTGGGCGACGCGCGTCTGGTGGCTGCTGCGTGAGTTCGGTCACGACAACGCTGCGGTGCTGAACGGCGGCTGGCAGAAATGGGTCGCCGAGGCACGCCCTGTCGAAACCGGTCCCGGTTCCCCCCGGCCTGCCGGCACGTTCACGGTGCAACAGGTGCGCAACCTGATGGTCGGCAAGCAGGAGGTGGCCGCTTCCCTCGGCAATGCAGGCGTTTGCATCATCAATGCGCTGACGCCGGCGCAGCATGCCGGTTCCGGCGGCAACAGCTACGGGCGGCCGGGCCACATCGCCGGCAGCGTCAACGTCCCGGCCGCGCATCTGCTGGACCCGGCATCGAACACGTTCCTGCCGCCTGAGGAGTTGCGCAGCCGCCTGGGGGCGGTTGACGCATTGGACAGGCCCGTCATCGTGTACTGCGGCGGCGGCATCGCCGCCACAGCGGACGCCCTGGCGCTGACGATGCTGGGGCATCAGGATGTGCGCATCTATGACGCGTCACTGTCGGAATGGGCAAAGGATGAAAGCCTGCCCATGGAAACCGGCTGAGGTCCGCTGGCATCCGGCGTAAGCGCCAGGGCGGGGTGTTCCCGACGCACCCGCCTACCTGCCCGCATCCGGGCTGCGCACCAAGCCGCCCGCGGCAATGCGCGTGGGGTTCACCCGGCCAAGCCCGCGGAACGCCGCCTGCCAGTGCGCGATGAACATCATTGAGGGGGAAACCAATCATGCGCCTCGCGAACAAGATAGGCATCGTAACCGCCGGGGCATCCGGCATGGGCCGGGCAGGAGCGATCCGCTTCGCCCAGGAAGGCGCCTCAATCGCCGTGGTGGACCTGAACGCCGAGGCGATCAACGCCGTCGTCCAGCAGATCAGCGCGGCGGGCGGCAAGGCAATCGGGCTATCCGGCGACCTGACCAGCGACGACTTCGCGCGCGACATCGTACGTCAGACCACCCGGCATTTCGGCGGCCTTGATTTTGTCTGGAACCATGTCGGCACGCCGGGGCCAGCCTCCATCGAGGGCATCGACTGGAAGGACTTCGACTTCGCGATGAACCTGAACGTCCGCACGGTCTTGGTCACGACAGAGGCGGCCTTGCCGGAACTCCGGGCGCGCGGCGGCGGCTCCCTGTTGTTCACGGCTTCCACGTCCGGGCTGCAAGGCTCGCCCTACAGCCCGGTCTACAACATCGCCAAGTTCGGCGTGGTCGGCCTGGTGAAAGGCCTGGCCAAGCGCTACGGACACGAAAACATCCGCGTCAA
>CAXTXZ010000256.1:0-6039 GCA_964248015.1 uncultured Rhodopila sp.
CGCACATCTTCGATTGTCATGCCCATCGCAGCGAGCTTCGCCGGGTCAACCTGAACGCGGACCGCGCGTTTCTGCTCGCCGCCAATCAAGACCTGGGACACGCCGCTGATTTGCGACATTTGCTGCGACAGCACCACGTCAGCGTAGTCATCGACGTTGATCAAAGGCATTTCATTGGACTGGACCGACAGGATCATGATCGGCGCGTCGGATGGGTTGACCTTGCGATAGGTTGGGGCAGACGGAAGCGCTTTGGGCAATTGCCCGCTGGCGGCATTGATGGCTGCCTGCACATCACCGGCGGCCGAATCAATGTCGCGGTCCAGGTTGAACTGCAGGATAATCTGCGCCTGGCCCAGCACGTTGGTGGACGTCAACTGGGCCATGCCGGGAATTTGGGCAAACTGTTTTTCCAGCGGCTGCGCCACGGTTGCGGCCATGGTTTCCGGGCTTGCGCCTGGGAAACTGGCTGTGACGGTGATCGTTGGAAATTCGACACGGGGCAGTGGCGCCACCGGCAGGAACGGATAGGCAGCCAAGCCGACCAAAACCAGGGCGGCGGTAAAAAGCGACGTTGCGATCGGGCGCCGGATGAATGGAGTCGAAATGCTCATTATGTGGGCTGCCCCTGATTAGCTACCGGATCTCGTGACTTGAGCCGGTTTTGGTTCATTGATGGCAACACGCGCGCCAGATTGCAGGCGGGACTGACCCTCGGTGACAATCACCGCACCCGCATCGAGCCCATTGGCGACAACAGAGAGATCGCCTTCTTGCCGGCTCACGTCGATTGGACGCACCGAAACCGTGCTGCCCTGCTCCACCTGATAAACGAAAAGTCCATTGGGACCGTGCTGCACCGCAGCGCCGGCCACGGCTATGACGTTGTTTTCGACGCCCAGAAGTAGCCGGGCATTGACGAACTGGCCTGGCCAAAGGGTGCGGCTGGCGTTGTTGAACGTGGCTTTCAGCTTGATCGTGCCAGTTGTGCTGTCGATCATGTTGTCAATCGTCAGAAGTTTGCCGCGGTCAAGCAGTGTCCTGTCGTCGCTGGCATAGACGACGACGTCGAGCGTGCCTGTTTGCATTGCCTTCGTGATGGCTGGCAGATTGTCCTGCGGCAGAGTGAATGTCACGGCGATTGGCTGCACCTGGGTCACTGATAGAATCGGCGTTGCCTCGGACGCATGCACAACATTGCCTGGATCGACATTACGCAGGCCAACCCGCCCATCGAACGGCGATACTATGTTGCAAAAGCTCAGGTTAAGCTGTGCGGATTCGATCTGCGCTTCGTCGCCGGCAATTGTTGCCGCGACTTGCTTAACCATTGCTCCCTGCGTTTCCAACTGCTGGCGCGAGGCGAAATCCTGCCGAGCCAGGGATGTGTAACGGGCAAAATCAGCCTGGGCATTGGTGAGCTGCGCCAGGTCTTGTTGCCTTTTTGCCAAGCTGGCATTCAACAGCGCTTGGTAGGGGCGGGGATCAATGACCGCAAGCAGGTCGCCGGCCTTGACGTCCTGTCCTTCGCGAACCGCAACCTCGGTCAAGGTGCCATCCACACGCGGGCGCAACTGCACCGAGTAGTTGGCTTGCACGGTTCCTAAACCATGAAGCCAGATCGGCACGTTCTGGCGAGACACCCTGTCCACGGTGACCGGAACGCCGGGGCGGTCCGGGCCGCCTTGTGCCCAAGCCGGGCCAGCAACCAGTCCAAGGCCAAGAAGCGCTATGGCCTGCATGGTTGGTCGCGGCGCTACCAGCTTCATAACGTCCATAACCACCCATTGCGCAGGAACAGCCTGAGTTATGACATATCCGCTGCTTTGACCCTAAGGGACGAAACATCTCCAGCAAACGCATCATTCATCAAACGCGATTTTATCGCCAGAGAGAAAATTTATTTCCCTGGGTTCCCGTGGCGGCAACATCCTTGGATATGCATGAGCCTCTAACTTGTTAACATTCTGAATAAAATAGACACCTTGCCATCTCCGCCCAAGCAAGATGCGGCTGTTGGCGAAGTCCATGGCAGGACGTGCCGCAACGTGTGGGCAACAGGAAACGAGCAAAAACCAAGCCATTGCCTCCGACTGTCAGATCTTGATAAGCCGGGCAGCAAAAAAGCCATCCATGCCGCCGTGGTCGCGCCAGAGGCCAGGATGGGTGCGCAGAAAACCCTCCGAGGTCCGGGCCTCCGGCAAGGCGGCTAGTTCTGGCGGCGTGAACGGGTCCAGGCGCAGGTCGCCGCGCGCGATTGCGCTGGCGATTCGCGGCGCACCTTCCTCGGGTTGCAACGAGCAGACAGCATAGATAAGGCGGCCACCGCTTCGCAGCATGGCGGCGGCGGCTTGCAGCAGCCTGTCTTGCGCCTGGGCAACGGTTTGCACGTCGCGTGGGCGCTTGATCCGGGCAACATCAGGATGGCGGCGGATCGTGCCGGTGGCGGTGCAGGGGGCGTCCAGCAGGATGGCGTCGAACAGCGCAGGCGGGGTCCAGTCGGTGGCGTCGGCATGAATCACCTTGGCGGGCAGCTTCCAGTGCTTAAGGTTCATGGCCAGCCGATCCAGGCGCGCCACATCACGCTCCAGCGCCATGACACAGGCGCCAGTTGCGGCCAACTGGGCGGTCTTGCCGCCTGGCGCAGCGCACAAGTCGGCGACGCTTTCGCCAGGGCGAGCGGCAAGAAGCCGAGCGGGCAGGGCGGCGGCGGCATCCTGGACCCACAGATCGCCGGCGCCAAAGCCAGGGATATCAGCAACATGAGTGCCGGCTGGGAAGCGCACTGATCCGGTGGCCAGCAGCAAGCCGCCCTTGGGTGTTGCGGTGGCAGGCTTAAGCGTCACGTCTAGCGGCGCTTCGTGCTGATGGGCAATGGCGATGGCGCGGGCGTCGCGTCCCCAGGCGCTCCAGAGCCACGCAGGCGTATCCAGGCGCGCGGCGTCCAGGTCGTCCAGCAGGCCGGGGCCGTCCGTTGCGACCTTGCGCAGCACGGCGTTCACCAAGCCAGAGAATGGCGCCAGGCCCCGGCGCTTGGCTAGCGTCACCGCGGTGGCGACAGCGGCATGCCTGGGCGTGTCCAGCAGCAGCACGCCGGCCGCGCCAAGGCGCAGGACGTTGCGCACAGGCTCTGGGGGTTCCTTGCGCAGAAAGGGTTCCATCACGGCATCGAGCGTGCCGATGCGGCGCAACACGCTGGCGGCGAGACGATGCGCCGCAGAGCGGTCACGCGGCTCCATAGTCGGCAAGGCATCGAGCGCTTCTTCGAGCGGACGATGGCGTTCAAGGACGGCGGTCAGCAGGTCGAAGGCGGATTCACGAGTTGGGTCGGGCATCAGGCCGAGGTTAGCATCAAGAGGGCAGGATTGCGCGGCCAACGCCGTGATAGTTGAAGCCCGATTGGCGCATGGCGAGGGGTTCATAGACGTTGCGCAGGTCGACCATGACACGGCCACGCATCGCCTGGGCCAGCCGCTCGGGCGACAAGGCGCGGAACTCGTTCCATTCGGTGATCAGCACCAGGGCATCCGCGCCGGCGGCGGCGTCCAGCGCATCGGTGCAGTACTTGACGGAAACTGGCAGAAGCGGACGGGCCTGCGCCATTCCTTCCGGGTCGAAGGCGCGGATGATCGCGCCGTCGCCGGCCAGGCGAGAGACGATTGACAGGGAAGGCGCATCGCGCATGTCGTCGGTTTCCGGCTTGAAGGTCAGGCCGAGAACGCCGATCGTCTTGCCGCGCACGGAGCCACCGCAGGCGGCGATGACCCGCATCGCCATGCTGGACTTGCGCGCGTCATTGACGGCAACGGTGGCCTCGACAAGGCGGGAGGGCGCGCCGTGGTCCTGCGCGGTGCGCACCAGGGCCAGCGTGTCCTTGGGGAAGCAGGAGCCGCCGTAGCCGGGGCCGGGATGCAGGAACTTGCGGCCGATGCGGCCGTCCAGGCCGATGCCGCGCGCCACGTCGTGCACGTCGGCGCCGACCTTCTCGCACAGGTCGGCCATCTCGTTGATGAAGGTGACCTTCATCGCCAGGAAGGCGTTGGCGGCGTACTTGGTCAGTTCGGCGGTTTCAATGGCGGTGAAGACGATCGGCGCCTCGATCAAGTACAGCGGGCGATAGAGGCGGCGCATGACTTCGCGGGCGCGGTCGGTTTCGGCGCCGATCACCACGCGGTCCGGACGCATGAAATCGGCGATGGCGTTGCCCTCGCGCAGGAATTCCGGGTTGGAGGCGACATCAAATTCCAGGTCGTGACGGACAGCGCGAACAATTTCCTGGATGCGACGGCCGGTGCCGACAGGGACGGTGGATTTGGTGACGATGACCGCATAGCCGGTGAGGGCGCGGGCGACCTGCTCGGCGGCGGCGTAGACATAGCTGAGGTCGGCGTGACCGTCGCCTCGGCGGGTTGGGGTGCCGACAGCAATGAAAACCGCTTCCGTTCCGGTTACGGCGGCGGCCAGATCGCTGGTGAAGGTCAGGCGCCCGGCGGTGACGTTATCCCGGACAAGCTGCTCAAGCCCAGGTTCGTAGATTGGCATCCGGCCTTCGTGCAGGGCGCCAAGCTTTTGGGCATCGGTTTCGACGACGGTGACTTCGGACCCGAATTCGGCGAAACAGGCGCCTGACACCAAGCCGACATAACCGCCACCGATCATCGTAATGCGCACGTGTTTGGCCCTTTTGAATCAATACGGGACTGATTCAGCACAAGGCGACGGCGCGTTCCAGCAATTTGCGTGGCAGACGGCGCACGCTGGAAGGATCACGTCGCATGACGCGCTGTCGCAAGCCAGCCGGCTGACACCGACATCCGTCCAGCCCACCGAGATCGCGTCGCGCGTGAACCGTTCGCAAAGACCGGGACGCCGTCCGATATTGCTTGACATGACCGTCTGGCAGGCGATGTGTAGATACGCTTAAAGCCACCACCGACATCTGGGGGTGCTCATGACTAATTCCTTGCTTCGCGTTGGGGTGGCTGGCGCAGGCCATTTTGGTCGCTATCATGCGTTAAAGGTGGCCGCGTCGGCGCGATGCAGGTTGGCAGGCTTATATGATTCGGACCTGGAACGCGCCAAGACCGTGGGATGGGAGGCCGGCGCGACGGCGTTGGGGTTTTCAGATCTGCTGGACGCATCGGATGCGGTGATCGTGGCAGCCCCGGCCGAGGCGCATTACGACTTGGCCATGCAAGCGTTGGACGCTGGCAAGCATGTGCTGGTTGAGAAGCCGGTCGCGGCGACCCTGGCGCAGGCGGACGAAATGGCCGCACTGGCGCGAAACAGCGGGCTGGTGTTGCAGGTTGGGCATCTGGAGCGGTTCTCGGCGGCGTATCAGGCGATGGCGGCGCGGATCAAAGCGCCCTTGTATATCGAGGCGACGCGGATCGCGCCTTTCAAGCCGCGCGGAACAGATGTCTCGGTCATCCTGGACCTGATGATCCATGACCTGGACCTGGTGCTGGCGCTGGTGAACAGCGAGATCGAGACGGTTGATGCTGTGGGCGCGCCGGTCGCCAGCCCGCACGAGGACATCGCTAATGCCAGGCTACGGTTTCGCAACGGCGCGGTCGCGACAATCACGGCGAGCCGGATTTCGTCTCGGACGGAGCGGCGGATGCGCATCTTCACGCAGGACATCTATGTGGCGGTGGATTTCTCGGCTCGGGCGTTGACAGTGATCGGCCGTAGCGCTGATGGAGCTGCCGGCGTGCAGCCGGCGCCGGGTGTCTCAGGGTTTGGCATGGAAGAGGTTTCGTGGGACGATCACGATTCATTGGCGGCGGAACACGCGGCGTTCGCGGCCTCGGTGCTGGACGGAGCGCCCGTACTGGTTGATGCAACAGTGGGACGACGGGCACTGGCGGCTGCCTTGGCGGTCGCGGAGAGCATGTCGGAGTCGCGCGAGCGGATGAGCAGGTCAGGGTTAATCAGGGCATTGCGCTGACTGTAACGGGTTAAACGGCGGAAAGGCGGCTACAGTCCCAATGCTCTGCTCATTAATTCTACTGTGTCAAGTTTTCCCTATATAAGGGG
>CAXTXZ010000257.1:0-6024 GCA_964248015.1 uncultured Rhodopila sp.
GGCGGTGGCGCGAGGCGTATCAGCTTCGGCAACGGCCGCTACGCCACGCCTGTTTGGTCGCCGCGCGGCGACCTGATCGCGTTCACCCGCTACGCGGGCGACACCTCCAACTTCGTCATTGGCGTGATGCATCCGGATGGCTCGGGTGAGCGGGTCCTGTCCGAAGGCTGGCTGGAAGAGGGGCCGACCTTTGCGCCGAACGGCCGGGTGCTGATGTTCTGGCGGGAAAGCCGGGCGCAGGACGCGCGTGGCGCCGGGTTCTCGTCGCGGCTGGTTTCGGTTGACATCACCGGCTTCAACGAGCGCCCGGTCATGACGCCGACCGACGCATCCGATCCGGCATGGTCGCCCCTGGGCGCATGAGTGTGGCATTTATGCAATAGAATGGACTGAGACCGCAACATAGCCGGCCTGTGGCGTTCGATGCCCTTGAGAAACTTGACCGCGCCATGGGCGACACGGTAATTGCGATTGTGGACGGAACAATTCGTCGTTTCGGCCGCGCAGGCGTTTGTTGCATGTTGGACTGCATCTCATCCAGGGACTAGGAACCATGAACCCAAAGATCGTCGGCGCGCTCGCCGCCGTCGCCCTGGTGGCGGCGTGCTCCACTCCGAAACCGCCCGAGGCCACCGGCGTCGCGACCCCGGTCGGCATCGTGCCCGGCAGCCAGGAAGACCTGGTGGCCACGGCTGGCGACCGCGTGTTTTATGCCTTCAACACGGCCACGCTGCATACTGACGCCAAGGACACGCTGGACAAGCAGGCCGGTTGGCTGGCCAAGTATGGCAATGTGAGCGTGCAGGTTGCCGGCAATTGCGATGAGCGCGGCACGGAAGAATACAACCTCGCGTTGGGCAATCGGCGCGCGACGGCGGCCATGTCGTACCTGAAGGCGAAGGGCGTTGCCGCTGACCGTATCTCGACGATCAGCTACGGCAAGGATCGGCCGACGGCGCAAGGATCGACGGAGGAAGCCTGGGCGCAGAACCGCAACGCGATAACCTCGACGCGCTGACAAGGACTGTCGCGTTGCCGGGGCCCGAGGCCCTGCCGCGTCGTTGGCCGACGGCTTTGGCGGATGGTTTCGCCGAGGCTGCTGGTCGGCACCGTTTAGCGGCGAGGCGTCCACGCCGGCGTCCCTTTCGTTTCCGCAGCGCTTTCCTCAAGTAACGAGCGAGGCGGGCCATTTCGACTTTCGCGCTTTGGTCGGATGCGCGGCATGGCTTGTTAAAAACGCTGGCGCGTGCCGGTGACTGCGGACAAGTACTGCTTCACTGAATTGGCCATTACCTGCTTTGCGTTGGCCCGTATGACGCGCTCCCACCAGCCGCCATAGAGTGTTTCAAAGGGCCATGGCGCCAGCGTATCAGCGATCTGCTGAACGGTTGCGGCATCCAGCGGTATCAGGTTTGGATAGCTGTGCATGAAGGTCAGGCCCTTGTCGGGCCGCACCTGGAGTGTGTCGCCTGTCATCAATACGCCCTGGCCGTTCGCCCCGTTCGCCCAGTGCAGCACGCTGCTGCCGGGGAAGTGGCCGCCGCAGCGGATCAGGTTGACGTCCTCGGTCAGCTCAAGCCGGTCCCCCTCCCAGAAGTCGACGACGGGGTCGAGCCGCGTGACGTAGTCACGGTCCATGGCGTGCACGTAGACCGGAACGCTTTTGAACGCGTGGCTCCATTCGACCGCGGCGGCGAAGAAGTGCGGATGGGAGCAGGCGATGCCAGCCAAGCCCCCGAGCGCCGTGATGATGGTGATGGTCGCTTCATCAAGGAAGCTGATGCAGTCCCACAGGAAGTTGCCGGCTGGCGTGCGCAGCATCAGGGCGCGCTGGCCAATCGCGAACGCCGGGAACGTGCCGACGCCCATCAGCCGGAGTTCCAACCGTCGGAACGCGTTGTAGTAGGTCTTCCTCATCGACAGCATTGTCGTCCAGGCCTGGCCCGCCGGGTTCACGTACTGCCGGTCATCCTGGCAGATCAGGCAGGCGGCGGGTGGCGCTTCCGTGTTTGGGTACTGGCAGCCGCAAGTGGTGCATATGAAGGCGGGCATGCGGTTTCCGCTCGGTTACAAGTCGGTGTCAAGCGAGGCAGGCACGTTCATGACGTGAGCAGCGCGGCGATCTTGGCGTGATCCACGTCCTCGATCCGGGAGGGCTTCCAGGCGGGCTTGCGGTCCTTGTCGACGACCATGGCGCGCACGCCCTCGGCGAAATCGGGCTGCGCCATCGTTGTGCGGGTCAATGCGAACTCAGCATCCAGCGCCTGCGGCAGCGTCAGGCCGCGCCCCCGCCGCAGCGCCAGCAGGGTCCAGTGCAGGGCGGATGGCGAAACCTGATGCAGGGTCTGCAAGGCGGCCTCTGACCATTCGGCCCGCACGGTTCGCAGCCGAGCGATTATCTCGGCAACGGTGTTGGCGGAGAAACAATGGTCGATGGCGGCGCGCTGCGGCTCCAGCGAGAACGGCGGCAGGTTTGCGTTGCATGCGGCCAGGGCGGCGACGCCGTCGCGCGCCAGCGTGGCGGACAACGCGCCCAGGCGCGCGCGGGGGGTGAAGTGAGTCGCCAGGCCGGCATGGACGGCATCCGCTCCGGTGACGCGCAGCCCCGTCAGGCCAAGGTAGATGCCAAGTTCGCCAGGCAGGCGCGGCAGGAAATAGGTGGCGCCGATGTCGGGGAAGAAGCCGATGGCGGTTTCCGGCATGGCGAACACGGCATGCTCGGTGGCGACCCGGTAAGCGCCGTGCACCGCCACGCCAATGCCGCCACCCATGCAGATGCCGTCGACCAGGGCGATGTATGGCTTCGGGTAGGTCGCTATGGAGAGGTTCAGGGCGTACTCTTCCGAGAAGAACCGATCGACCGAGGCACGGTCGCCAGAGATCTGGCCATCGCGCATCGCGCGGATGTCGCCGCCCGCGCAGAACGCCCGCTCGCCCGCGCCCTCGATCACCACGGCATCCACAAGCGGGTCATCCCGCCAGGCATCCAGCGCGGCGGCGCAGGCACGCAACATGGAAAGATCAAGCGCGTTCAAGGCGCGTGGGCGATTGAGCAGGATGCGTCCCAACCGGCCGTCGCGGCGGGTGACCACGGTGTCGTCGGTCGTCATGTCTGGTCTCCTGGCGTCTGCGATTTTGTAGCGCGACGGTTCGGAAGTTGCCAAGACAGGAGCCGGCCAGGTTCGCAGGGGGCAGAGAGCTTCACGAATTGCAACCTGATGCGTTTGCCCAGCTCGTTGCCGCACCCCACGAAATGCAAGGCGAAGGAAACTTCCCGGCTTGAAGTCAAGAACGGATGGCCATATCGCCTAATAACGGAAAACCGGCTGACATCATGGTTTCAGGGTTATGGGACCAGACGCCTGCATGGCCACCCAACCATTCAGGCCATGGGAGTGGGTTGGAGTTTGGCAGAAGGTCAAGAGCCTGACGAATGGCGTCAACGCCGCGCTGGGTCGAGCTGGTACGGGTGACCTGCTGAAAGAACCCCGCCACCACACCTATATGTGACGCTTCGCTTCCCATGACTGGTGTGGTCGGGCAACGGCTATGGGCACATAATTGCCCCAAAGGGGGGGTCGTTGCCCAGACTGGCGGGGGCCTGTAGCGTCATTTCGTCATCAGGAAGCCGGATATCAGTCTGTTCATGCCCGCCCGCACGCTCCTAGCCGCCGTGGCGCTTATCATCGCGTCTTGTTTGGCCCTTCCATTGGCCTGGGCCAGCCCAACCGATCTGACGATCGTCACCCGCAGCGAGCCGTTTCAGCGCGCAATCCAGGCTGCCTATGTGCAGCCGTTCACCGCGGCAACCGATTTCCCGGTTCAGCAGGAGCTGTGGGAAGGCGGCCTCGACACGCTGCGCACGCATGCCAAGGCGCCTGAGAACACCTGGGACCTTGTGCTGGTGGATGCGGATGAACTGGCGACGGGCTGCGGCGAGGGCCTGTTTGAAAGGCTGGATTGGACGGCCATCGGAGGCAAGGATCATTACCAGCCGGCGGCGGTCAGTGACTGCGGGGCAGGCGCCGTGATCGCCAACACCGTGCTCGCATGGGACAAGGACAAGCTGCCGGCTACCCCGTCCTGGCCCGACTTTTGGGATGTGGCGAAATATCCGGGCAAGCGGGGCCTGCGCAAAGGCGCGCGAGGCAACCTGGAAATCGCCCTGCTCGCGGATGGCGTCGCAACCGGCGACGTGTACAGGACCTTGTCGACCAGCGAAGGCGTCGATCGCGCCTTTCGCAAGCTGGACCAACTCAAGCCCTATATCGACTGGTGGAGTTCGGAAAGCGAGGCGTCGCACATCCTGTCGTCGGGCGACGTGCTGATGACAAGCGCGCCGAGTGGGCCGGTCGTCGCGGCGGCCGAGGCGCAACATCGGAACTTTGGCCTGCAATTCACCGGCAGCCTGTTCGAGATACAGAGCTGGGTCGTGATGAAGGGCACGCCGGCCCTTCGGATGGCCCAGCAGTTCCTGTATTTCACCGGAACGCCGGCCATTGAGACACGGCTTCTGCACGGCAGTGGCGAATCCGGCCTGGCCAAGGGCGTGAATGATGGGCTGGCGCCAGAGGCGCTGGCGTTATCGCCCAGCAATCCCGCGAACCTGGGCGGCGCGTTAAGGGTTGACGCCGCATTCTGGCATGACAACCTGCCGAAGTTACGGCAGCGCTTCGATACATGGCTAGGACATTAGTGGCCATTAACGAAGGCAGAGAGTATATCGTTACTTTTTGGCTGACATGTTGCTCCGCGCAAGACGGAGAGCAACCCGGAAAGACCCTCCTGCCTTGACTATGGCCACCGCGCCAAGGCTTCATGGTCAAGGCCAAGCGAAGATTCGCTTCAGCAGGGATGAAGCCGCTTGGCTGAACGTGATCATCGGTGCAATAGTGTTGGCCAATGCGCGTCCTGCATCATCTCCCACTATCGCCGTATGCTCGGAAGGTGCGCCTTGTCCTGGCTGAAAAGCGGCTGCCGTTTGAACTACGGCTGGAAAAGACCTGGGAACGGCGGACAGAGTACCTCGAGATGAACCCGGCTGGCACGGTGCCGACACTGGTCGAGGATAACGGCTTGGTCGTGCCGGATTCAGCGGTGATTTGCGAGTACCTTGACGAAGCCTATCCGGACAACAGCCTGCTGGGCCGGACGCTGGCCGACCGGATCGAAGCACGTCGGCTGGCCGCATGGTTCGACGGCAAGTTCGCGGCGGAAGTGACGCAGAACCTTTATGGCGAAAAGTACCTCCGGCGGCTCACGCATCGGGGAAATCCGGACCCGGCGTCGATCCGCACCGGCTACACGGCGTTGCGATATCATCTGGACTATCTTGCATGGCTGGCGGAGACGCGGAAATGGCTGGCTGGATCGTCTCTTTCGATCGCCGATTTCGCCGCGGCGGCACACCTGTCAACGCTGGACTTCATTGGTGAGATGGACTGGTCGCTCTCGCCGCCGGTCAAGGATTGGTACGCGCGCATGAAATCCCGGCCGAGTTTTCGTGGCGTGTTGGCGGATCGCGTGGCGGGTATGGCACCGCCCGCGCATTATGGCGACCTGGACTTCTGACACGGTTGCCGCCATGCTTGGCGCAAATCGTGAAAGGGTTGGCATGCCGGGCCAAGCTGTGTTGGTAGACGGTCAGAAGCGTCGGCTGACGCCCGGTTACAGAAACAGGTCTAGAAAGGTATTGCCCGTTGCGCCTTATCCCATGCCGACATTATGGTGCAGGTTCCAGCCGATGACATAAGCCGCTCCGATGCCAAAGACAACGGAGGCCCCGCCATTCGTGGTTTTGAGGAATTGCAAATCGGCGTTTGCAAACAGACCCAAAGTCGCGTTTGGATGGATCTGCAGCATGGATCAGGCCTCCCCGTCTTTGGCCTGGGTCAGGCGCTTGAAGCGAGGCGTGTACCTTATACCAGTTAGGCGAACCGGATCCCAACAATGTTCCGCGACCTCCCACTTACAGCGCATCGCAGCCCAGTTGGGACGGCGATGCGTAACAGCGGCAAAAGTCTG
>CAXTXZ010000258.1:0-6018 GCA_964248015.1 uncultured Rhodopila sp.
CCAACCAAACTCAGCGCAGTTTCCAACCGGACGCGGTTCAATATTCCAGCGTGGCAACAGCTCGCAGTTCTTCAGGCGTGCTGGTGCCGAAGCCAAAGAATTCGAGATAAGCCGGGATCATCTCGAACAGCATGTCCGTGCCGACCTGGACGGGGCACCCCTTTGCCATGACCGCGCGGAGCAGCGGCGTGAACTCCTCTTTCATGACGACTTCGCCGACAAACGTGCCCGCCGCAATCCTCGATACGTCAACCGGAAGCGGGTCATTCTCCTTCATGCCCAGCGGTGTTGCGTTGACAACAAGGTCATAGCCTGCTGGGTCGTTGGAGCCGGTTGTGATCTCCAACGTTGGATAGTGCGACCGCAACCGATTGCCGAGTGCCTCCGCGGCGGCAGGCGATGCGTCGAACACCCCAAGGGCGGCAGTTCCGGCCGCGGCCAGGGAGGCCGCGATAGCAGAGCCGACACCACCGCTGCCAACCACCAGCACACGCGCTCCGGCAATGTTTTTCCCCTTCCGCTGGACGCCGCGGACAAAGCCTGTGCCGTCGAACATATCTCCCAGCAATGAGCCGTCAGGACGGCGAAGCACCGCGTTGGCGGCGCCGGCGATCTTCGCGGTTGTCGTCAGTTCGTCCACCAGGCGCGTGGTCGTCACCTTGTGCGGCATGGTGACCAACGCGCCATGCATGTTAGTAATACGGAACAAATTGCGGAACAGGCCTGGGTAGTCATCCACCTTGAGCCCCAGAGGCACGACGACAGCCCTGATGCCCTTCATCTCGAACCACGGGTTGTAGATCATTGGCGCCTTGAAGGCTTCCGTCGGATAACCGAGGTGGGCGATGACCTTTGACTTCCCAGTAATCATGCCGGCTCCAAACCAAGAAATTCCCGGGCTTCGGTTGATGTCGCGGGACGGCGGCCGTGGCGGGCAGCGGCATCGGCGGCGTGGCGCACAAGTTCGGCGTTGCTCGCCGCCAATTGGTTGCGGCTGATGCGGATGTTGTCCTCAAGCCCTGTGCGCACGCCGTCGCCGCCGCGCCCCAGCACCCACTCCATCACCGGGGCTTGGGCCACGCCGATCCCGGCCGCTGTCCAAGTCGCCTTGGGAAGTTCGCGTCGAAGCTCTCCTAGCATCAGGTCGAGCAAATGCTCCCTCGCCGGCAGGGCGTTGCGGATGCCCATGACAATCTGCACATGCGGCCGCCCATCCATCAGGCCTTCATCCACAAGGCGCCTGGCGGCGTGCAAGTGGCTGAGATCAAAGATCTCGATTTCCGGCCGCACTTGGTAGGCCTGCATCCTGGAGGCCAGTTCCGTCACGAGCCCGGCCGCGTTCTCGTAGACAATGGCGGGAAAGTTCACCGACCCGGTGGAAAGAGATGCCATGTCGGGCCGCAGGTCCAGCGCATTGCCGCGCGCGGCCTGGTCACGGCCGCGGCCGCCGGTGGAGAACTGGACGATCATGCCCGGGCAATGCCGGCGCACGCCTTCCTGCACCTGCCCGAACAGCGCTGGATCGCTTGACGCGGTTTCGTCGGGATTGCGGACATGGATGTGCACAAGCGAAGCCCCGGCCTCGTAAGCCTCGTGCGTGCTCTCAATCTGCTCCGCAGGGCTGATCGGGACGGCTGGATTGTCCTTCTTGCGCGGAACCGAACCGGTGATGGCGACGGTTATGACAACGGGGTTCATCAGATCCTCCCTGCGGTTTTTGGACTAAATGTCGAAGAACACGGTTTCCTAGGCGCCCTGTAGATGGATGTCGAACACATGAACCACGGCGCGCCATCCTGACTTCTCGCCGTGCCAGCAATATTTGCCGCGGCACCGTTCTATTGTGGCAGGTTCATGGTCAAGCCCTTTGTCGCGGTTTCGCGTTGGTATGGATGGCCCTTGTCGGATCATGGCTCTTTCCGCGGTCGGCGCATGCCGCCGCATGATGGCGTCGGAAGCGTTGGCCTCCTGATGTCAAGACGCGGTCGGCCTGACCTGTAAGGATCAGGGCTGCAAGGGCTCCCACGCGACGGCCAGCGCCCCGTCCCGGCAAAGGACATCGTCCCGCCGCTGCCGGCGCCCATGTTTGGCGGCGGCGAGAGCGCAGTTCAAGCCGGGATGGTCGGCGTCCATTGGCAGGCTGTCGCGCATGTCGCGCATAAGGATGCAAATGCCGCGCGCCTTGCGTCGCCGCCCATTTCGCCACCACATCGTCAATCGCCGGGCCGGTCGCATCAACCGGCGTCACGACCTGGAATTTGTCCGGATAGGTGTTGTAAACCTCAAGCGCGTAGCTCGGATCGTATTCATGGGCGCTGAACGACGACACCATGATCACGCCGTCGCCGCCGACATTGTCCATGACAGCGACCATTCCCTCGCCCGTAACGGAGCCGAGTCCGTGCGAGGACTGGCCCACGGCCGGCCAGGATGATTTCGATCGAAGGGATGAACCTGGACGTCGATCACTGCCATGGCTGTCCTCCTGTTTGTTCGGCCGATTATCCGTTATCGCGACCAGGTTACCCCTAGTGACGGGCACGGCAACGGTCGGGGCGCGGAGCGCGACGCATCGGCCGCTGTCAATGGGACTCGATGTGAGCGTGGCCTAGTAATGTACCGTCCGTCCGGCTCCCCCGGTTGCCGCGACCAACTCGCCGGAGACCGCCCAAGCCTTGTCCGAGGCCAGGAAGACCGTGACGAATGCGACCTCCGAGGCGTCCACCATGCGGCAGATGGCATTGCCGCGCGGTGAGTCGGGAGCGAAATCCTGTCGCTCCGCTTCTTCCGGGGATACCCCCAATTGGGTGGCGCGGGCGGCGAGCAGGCTCGGCGTGCGCTCGGTGCGGGTCGTGCCGGGATGGATACAATTGACCGTGATGCCATGGCGGCCCATCTGGACCGCCAGCGTCTTGGTCAGATGCACAAGGGAGGCATTGCGTGCGCCGCCGCTGAGGTTGCCGGCGTTGCGGGCGTTGGCGCCGCTGATGTTGATGATGCGGCCCCAGCCCTGCTGCTTCATGAACGGAACGGCAGCGCGGCAACAGCGCAACGCTCCGACATATTTCACGTTGAAGTCCTGCAACAAGTCCTCGTCGATGACCGTATCAATCGGGCCGATCGCGGTGGCGGAGCCCCCTGGCGAGGACCCGCTGTTGACCAGGATATGCAGGCCGCCCAGTTGCCGTGCCGCCTCGGCGACCATGCGATCCACCTGCTCCTTGCTGGTGACGTCGGCCGCGAGAGGAAGGATGCGCCGGTTCGTCTCGGCTCCCAGCTCGCGCGCCGTCGCCTCGAGAGCCTCCTTGTTGCGCGCCACGATCGCCACATCGACGCCTTCGCGCGCCAATTCCCGCGCGATGGCCTTGCCGATGCCCCGACTGCCGCCGGTTACGATCGCATGCTTGCCTTGCAATCCGAGGTCCATGGCATTCTCTCCCCTTGGCGGCACGACCGCGATTTCATTAACTTGGTGCTTATTGTTCTCTCCGGGGCATCCTGGTGCAAGGGGTGCCAAAAGTAGGGCGATATACTGCCACAATCGATCGAACGTCTGCATTTGAGTGACGGCGAGGTGGCCTGGAAGGACCAACTTGGCCGCAAATCCCCTGTCCCGCACACGTGAACGCGGTTGCTCCAAAGCATCAATGATCATCCTGCGCAATCTGATGCACTCCGAGTTGCCAAGCCTTTCCGGCTGGCCTAGAAGCCGGAGGGAACACACAGCGAACATCATCCGCCATGACCGATCAGCTCGTCATCACGGAGAAGACCAGCCAGGCCAGGGACGTGCGAGCGGCGGTGGGCAGCCGCTACGGCGCCGTGCTGCCGGCCGAGGGCCACCTGTTCGACCTGCAGGGGCCCGAGGACGTCGTGCCTGCCTGGAAGCGCTGGACAGCCGTGCTGCTGCGGCCGGACGCGCTCTACGGCACTCGCCCAGCCGCCGGCGGCAACAAGGCAGCCAAGCTAAAAGCCATTCGCGACGCGTTGCGGACTGCTCGGCGGGTCTGGCTGGCGACCGATTGCGACCGGGAAGGCCAACTCATCGGCCAGGAGATCCTGGAGCACCTGCGCTTCCGCGGCGAGGTCATGCGGGTGATGTTCACCGCGCAGGACCCGCAGACCATCCGTGACGCCTTCGCCCGGGCCAGGCCGAACCGCGACTTCGCCCCGCTCTACGCCGCGGCGGTGGCCCGTCGCCAAGCCGACCAGATCTACAACCTGTCGCTCACCCGCACCGCCACCGTGACCTTGGCGGCCGGGCAGCGCTGCGTCATCGGCATCGGCCGGGTCAAGACGCCCACGCTGGCCATCGTCTGCCGGCGGGAGCTTGAGATCCGCGCCTTTGTTCCCGAGCCTTACCATGAGGTGGTGGCCATGGCGACGGTCGCGGCCGGCCGGTTCCAGATGCGGCACGCGCCGAAGGACCGCATCAGCACCATCCAGGCCGCCGAGTTGATCGCCGCGGCGGCCGAAGGGCATGAAGGGCCGCTCGGCGTCAAGGTGGAGGACAAACGCCAGGCGCCGCCACGGCTGCACGACCTGTCGTCTCTGCAGAAGCTGTGCGGCTCGCGTTTCGGCTGGTCGGCGGCCAGGACGCTGGAGGTCGCGCAGGAACTTTACGACGGCGCCGGCAAGAAGGTCATCACCTACCCGCGGGCTGAAACCCGCTGCCTGCCCGAGAGCCTGATCGCGGACGTCCCACGCCTTGTCGCGGCGCTGCAAGCCGGGCGGAGCTTCGCCGCCATCCCGGTGCCCCAGCCGCCGCTGGTCCGCCGCGGCGCCGGCAGCCCGTTCAACGACCGTGGCTTGGCGGGAGCCAGCCATCACGCCGTCATTCCCAACGTCAACACGGCCGACAGCCTGCGGGAGATCTGGCCGCGCCTGTCCCCAGACGAGCGACGCTTGTTCGACGTCGTCGCGCGCTCCTACCTCGCGGCCGTCATGCCGGATTTCCGTTACCGCCAGACCACCGCGACGTTGGACGTCAAGGGCCACATGTTCCGGGCAACCGGCCGCCAGCCGATCGAACTGGGCTGGCGCGCCGCCTTCCCGGACTGGCAGCCGGCGGAGGAGCGCGGAGAGGACGCGCAGATGCTCCCCGCCCTGCGGGACGGCGAGGCGGCCCAGCTGAGCGACGTCAGGGTCGAGGCCAAGGAGACCCGGCCGCCGCCGCGCTACAACGAGGGCACGCTGATCGACGCGATGCAGAACGCGTGGCGGTTCGTGGCGGACGAGACCCTGCGCGAGCGGCTGAAGGAGGCCAAGGGCATCGGCACGCCCGCGACCCGGGGCGAGATCATCCGCGGCCTGAAGGCCCAGGAGTTCCTCGTTGCGGACGGCAAGCACATCGTGCCGACGGAGCGCGGCCTGGCGCTGCATGGCGTGTTGCAGCGCGCTGATCCGGCGCTGGTCGATCCTGGCGTCACCGCGCAGATGGAGCGCCTGCTCGACGATGTGCTGGTCGGGCGGCAGGACATGATGTCCGCCATCGATGCCGTCTGTGATCAAGCCAGCCGGATCATCGGGCGGCTGCCCCGGCAAGGGGCTGCGGCCTTGGTCCCCGCCGCCCTGGCCACCGAGGCGACACCGATAAGGCGCCGGCAAGCGTCGCCTGCCCGACAGGCTGGCTCGGCTCCGTCGAAAGCGCCGGCGCGGCGACCCCCTGTTGCGCCAACTCTCAATCCCGGCGCTGCCCCTTCTTCGACGGCCCGTGTTGCCACGAAGCAGCGGCGGCCAACGATATCTTCCGCCACTGATGCCATGAAGTCAGATCAAGGCCGCACCCAGACAAGGCCGAAAAGGAGATTGTCGCGGGCACATGGACGCCAAATCAATCCGAACGGCGAGCCGCCTGACCAACCGCTGGCCAACAGTCCTGGCGACCTGTCGAGCGGTGACACGCCATTGCGGATTCCCTATGGCAATAAGGAGGCAGCCCAGGCCTTGGGCGCGCGTTACCGAGCCGGCGGGTGGTACGCCCCAGCCGATGTTTCGCTTGCGGCGTTCCGGCAGCGG
>CAXTXZ010000259.1:0-3985 GCA_964248015.1 uncultured Rhodopila sp.
GGCCAGTTGCGCTCGACGCTGCAACTGCGCAACGCGGCGCAGCAGGAGGCGGCGGTCACGTACCAAAGGACGGTGTTGCAGGCCTGGCACGACGTGGACAACGCGCTGACGGCCTACAGGGCGGAGCAGGGGCGGCGCGACGAGCTGACGGGGGCGGTGGCCGCCAACCGGCGTGCCGTCGCGCTGGCGCAGAGCCGTTACCAGCAGGGCGTGGCGGACTTCCTGACGGTGCTGGTGGCGGAGCAAGGCCTGCTGGGCGCGCAGCAGCAACTGGCGGACAGCACGACAACGGTTTCTTCTAATTTGGTGGCGCTCTACAAGGCGCTGGGCGGCGGCTGGGAAACGGACATGCCTGACAACCAGAAGACCGCGTCCAGGTAATGGAAGGCGGGCGTTCCGGTAACCGGCTGAACGGGCAGTAACGGGGCTTTCGCATGCAGCAGCGGCGGTTCGTAATGGAATGTTAACGATCCGTTAAGCTTTGCCCGCTATGTTCGCGGCATGTGGCTGCGGTACAAGCTGTTGGGGAGCTTTCTGGCCATTACCCTGGCGGTTTGCCTTGTCGGGAAGGCCACGGCGGAGATCCTGTCAACGCTGCTGCCGGAAGGCGTGCCGGGATATGACGACGATCCGGGCGTCACGGTGGAAACCCGCCTGCATCCCGAGCAGATGCCGCTGGGTTCGCGCGACGGCCCGCTGGTGGCCGCGCCACGGCTGGACGAGAGCTTTGGTTATGACAGCAACGCCTTGCCGGGGCCGTACCGGCGCGGAAGCTGGCAAGTCGTCACGGCGCCGACGCTGAGCCTTGGGACGGACTGGTCGCGCGACGCGATCGGCGCGTTGTTCTCGATCGAGGACACGCGCGTCCTGGCGCTGCCGGCGCAGAGCCGCACGGACGGCACGGCCTCGGTGGGCGTGCGGCTCGACAACGGCGAGGACCGCCTCACGCTCGCCGCCGCCCACATCGCTCGGCATGAGGACCGCAGCACGCTTGACACGGTCCCGAGCGACAGCCCGGTGGCGTTCCAGATCGATGACGCGCGGGCGTCGTACACGATGGCGTCAGGGCCGTGGAGCGTGGTTCCCAGCGTCGAGGCGTCAAACTGGGCTTACGGCAACACCACGGTGCGGGGGGTTCCGGCGGACCAGTCTTTCCGTGACCGCGTCGTGCTTCAGGGTGGGTTGACGGCGCGGTATGAACTGGCGCCGCTGCGCAGCCTGGTCTTCATGCTGCGCGGGATCAGCCAGGATTTCACCCACACGCCGCGCGGCCAGGCCAGCCCGGACAGCGTCAGCACCCAGATGCTGGCGGGCATTGATTACGATGACGACGCCGTGTGGCACTGGCGGCTGCTGGTGGGCGGCGAGACCCGCCAGTTCCGCGCCTCGGCCTACAAGACGCAGAACAACCTGATCGCCGAGGCGGGGGTCGGCTGGTCGCCCAGCGGGATGACCACGGTCAGCGCCACGGTCAGCCGGGAAACCGATGACGCGGCGCAGGAGGGGGTTTCGGGCCTGCGCGCCACCACCGCCCGCCTGGTGATCGACCACGAGTACCTGCGCGACCTGCTGCTGAGGGCGTCGATCGGGTTGCAGGAGGCGGATTTCTTCGGCGGCGGCCACCAGTTCGGCAGCAGCGCGGGCGTGGGCGTGACCTGGGTGCTGAACCGTTCCCTGCGCCTGTCCTTCACCTATGACCAGACCGACCTGCGCAGCCCGCAGGGCGTGCCGGGCATACGCTATGGCGGCTACAGCCGGGGGCTGGGGCTGGTCACGCTGCGGATGAGCTTGTGAGGCGCCGCGTCAAGGCCCGGGCCTGACGTTCGCGCGGCCGGATGGCCGGGGCGGCGTTTCGCCTTGCCCGCGCACGAAACGGGCCTTCACGGCGACAGGCGGGAACGACAGCCAAGGGGCGCACATTTATTTCACGAACTTGCCCTGATGTCGCCGGTTTATCCCAGCATGAGATGTCATATCACCGCATGCTGGAATACCTCACATGCCAAGAGTCCGCCTTCTGGCACACATAACATTCGTTGCGGCGCTGCTGGCCGCAGCTCCCTCCGCGGGGCACGCCGAACCCACGTCATGGCGGCATCTTTGCCAGGGGTTGGGCGAGTTCGCCGGTCTTGTCACTGACTACCGGAGCCAGGGCAGGAGCTTGCAGCAGGCGGTTGCGGCGGCCTTTCCCGAGTTGCATGCCATATCGGATCGCGTGGTGGCTGCCGAGGTCGCGCGGCAGGTTTACGCGACGCCCGGCCTGAACCGGGACCAGGAGGTTGCGGCCATCTTCACCAAATGCATCACGCCGGCGCAGGGCGAGGCTTCTTCCAGGCCGCCGACGATCCGCGTGACCGGGCTTGAGGCGATACCGTTGCAACCGGGGCTTAACCGTATAGGAGGGTTCGCTCCGGATGGCCGCGATGCAACGATCATGCTGACCTGGCGCGACGAGGGAGGCGGCCGCGGGCAGGACGTGTTCGTGGTCTCCATGCCCAGCAGGGACGGGAGCGGCTGGCAGGACGTTGGGATGCCGCAGGGCGGCGCCGCCTCGTCCGGGGATGGCATGATCAGCGATGAGCCGCATCGGGGCGACGACATGCTTCGCAGCGTGCGCTTCGCCCGCGGCAACGTGAACGGCGAGGATGCGACGCTTCTGCTGGCAGCAAGTCGTCTTGAAGACGCGGAGGCTGCTCCCTCCGACACGACATACGAGGTTTATCGGCTGGCGCGGAAAGACGGACGGGAGGGCTTTGAGCGAATCGTCCGCCATGCGCTGCCTGATCGTTACTGCAACGCGGACATGGCCTTGAGCATCGCATCCGGCCTGCCGTTGCGAAGCTCTTACCGTGGCCCTCGGACCGCTGACGGCGCTTTCACCAGGAACGGCTGCGATGCCGCGCAATCAGTGGCGGGTCGCTCGCCATCCTCCATGGCCAGGGGGTTGGCCGCGCCGGTCGCGGGATCAGAAGATAGGCAAGGCCAGCTTCAACAACTCTCCGCGTCGGATGCCGGGAGAGCGCGTCGTTAGACCGGCGTTGCCCCGACTGTGCCAGGGCAAGCCGATTTGACCTTGACCTGATGGCGTTGTGAAAGCTTTCAGCCACGGTCCTTCAGCGAATTGACAGCGCGATCATACAGCGCGTCATCCACCCGGCAGCCGATCCAGCTCTCGCCGCGCGGCGGCTGCGGGCACTGGGGCACGCCCACCTCCTGGGTGACAACCGCGTCGATCAGCGCTCGCAGCCGGTCCGGATGGTTGATCTGGCCCTTGGGGCCAAACAGGTCAAGGTTATCGGTCGGCTGCAACCCGACCGCATGCGCGGCCCGCACGGCGGTCACCGGCGCGCTCGCCTGATTCTCCACGCAGTCGCCGCCTTCGTGCCGCTTGTCGGGGGGAAGGGATGGCGCGCCGGAGCAGTCGCCGGTCGGCGAGTAAAGCGCGAGAATATCCTTGGCGGAGCGCACGTTGTGACGCTCCTGGTAAATCCGCATGAGTTCGATGAAGCTGCTGATCGCATGGGCTGGATCGTCGAACTGGGCGAAGCCGTGGGCGTCCGCGCCTGTTTGCCCAGGCCATTTGCCGTTCAGGTTTGGCGCTTTCATGCCCACCCAGTTGTTGTTCCGGAGTTCCAAGGGCACCTGGGCCGTATTGAATGTCACGGGCTTGAACGAGCCGTCGCCTTGCCGAGCCAGCAGGCCATCGGCGGCATGGGAGGCGTTGCCGGACATGGCGGCGTTGGGTTGGGCAAAAGCAGGGCCTGCCGCGAACAACGCCAAGGCTGCCGCCGCGAAGCTGGCTTGGAACAACGAACGCCTCATGATCATCCCCTTCGGCAGCTTAGTGGCTGGTCCATCCTGGCCTGTGCCGCGAACAGCGGGTTGTATGACTGTTCAGTCCGCTTGGCAAAGTGGCTGCTGGCATGACTGAGCCAGCTTTGGAGGCGTGTTGCACGGGTTCAGGGGGCTGCCGCTTTACTTGGCC
>CAXTXZ010000259.1:4085-6013 GCA_964248015.1 uncultured Rhodopila sp.
ATATAACTTGAACGTGATCTTATCATCATCTGGCTGCGGCAGAGTATCTTACTCCGGCTTGATCAAGCACTGGCCGAGATACATCACGTCCTCGATGAAAACAGTAATTCTCCCTTGGATATTGACTGTTTGCCCGATTTTCAGGGAGTTGGCGTTGTCGGGGTTGATGCAAGCGATTGTCCCGACGTCGCTTGTGAAGCCAACCGTGCGCAACGCGCCGTCTGAACCAGGGCCTGCCTGGTCTTCGGTGAAGCCCACGTAAACCGCCTCGCTTGAGAAATCCCGCTTCCGCGCCATCCAGGCGGCAATCCAGTCCTTGTCGGTGGCGTGCGCAACGTAATCTCGTCGCAGGGCGGCAATGTTGTCACGCTTGAGGCTTGAGGCTTCCAACTGGGGGATTGTTTTGTCTTGTTCCGGACTGGCCGCCGCGCCAGGAGCCGCGGGAACGTTTGGGTTGGCCTCCGGCTGTGCTTTTTTGGGCGCGGGCGGCTTGCGCCCCGCCAGATCCGGGGTGGCCCGCATGCTTGCTGGAACAACGGCTCCGTCCTCGGAGAGAATCGTCATCCCATCCAGCAGCACCAGCTTCAGGCTGGCCGATCCGCTGGAAACTGCCTGTCGCTCGGGGCTTTCGTAGCGCCAATCGAAGATCGCCTGCACCGTGCACAGGTGATTCGGATCGCAGGACACCTGGGTTGAGGCAGGGCGTAGGTCCAGGACACGCTTAGGCCAGCGCATGACAAACTTGCGCTTGAGGTTCATCAGCTCCTCATGGGTGAGCGTCTTGCCGTAGAAATCGACCTGGCCAGGATAAAGCTGGTCCATGGAGGCCAGCGCGGCGGGCGCCGGCCCTGCCCATTCTTGCAGGTAGTGTTGAATGAAGGCAGTGGACGCTTGCTCGAATGAGCTGTCTTGCGCCGGCGCCGGCATGGCCAGGACCATCAAGGAGCCTGTTGCGACAAGCGCCCGCCGTGTCCGACCAGCCGAAAGCAGGTTTCCCAAAGCGGCCATGCCTGGCTAACGCGAGGATGCTGGAAGGGTTTCTTCGGGAACCTGATCGTGGCGACCCCAGCAACGGCGGGGATTCGCGCCACCGGCCGCCGTGGTCGCCAAGGAGTTGATCAGGTTCTGCACATGCCACGCCTGGTCGGTCGGCAGGTCGCCGAACCGCACCACGAACTCCTTCATCATCCGCACCGCGACCGGAGGCAGCGTCACGATGTGGCGAGCCATCGCCTCGGCCCGCGCCAGGAGATCGGCGTGCGGCACGACCTCGCGGATGTGGTGTCGCACACCATACTTGGGATTCTGCCGACAGAGCCAACGGGGTAAGACCCCTTCCTACTTCACGCCCTCCGGGTAGAGGCTGAACACCTCGGCATCATGGGTCGGTAGGATATGCGTGCCGTCACGCCTGAGTTGGCGCAGCCCGGCCATCGTATCAGCCATGTCATCGAAGAAGCCAGGCGCGATGCCCTGGCGCACATTGAACCGCACCGTCATGGCCGCATCGCCGGCAATGATCGCCGTACCCGATGCGGTTGCGACATAGATGGCCTGGTGGCCCGGCGTGTGGCCCGGCATCGGCACGCAGCGCACGCCGGGCGCGATCTCGGCTTCGCCGTCCAGCACCTCCACTCGTGGCCAGTGATCATGCACCAGCCGCGCGACATTCAGCCGGTCGTAGAACGGTATGGGATACATATCAGGCGCCGCCGCATTCTGTAGCTCACGCCGCTGCACCAGAATGCGAGCGTCCGGCACCAGATGGTCCTGACCGGCATGGTCCATGTGTACGTGGGTATGCACGAGCAAGCCGACATCCTCCGGCCGCAGCCCGTGCTTGGCAAGCTGCGTCACCAATGTCTGCTCCGGTGAGCGGCGACAGGTTAGGCACTGCTGCGCCTTCGCGTCCTCGACCGAGCGGAAGG
>CAXTXZ010000260.1:0-6013 GCA_964248015.1 uncultured Rhodopila sp.
GGACGTTGCGCTGCCTATCCGTCAGCCAGAAATGCACGCCGTAGCGGACCGGCCGTTCCTTCTTCGGGGATTTTCGCGGCAGGGAGGCCTGGATGCCAAGGCGGCGCGCCTCGCAGGCTTCGATCCACGGGCAGAGGACGCAGGCCGGCGCGGCTGGCGTGCAGACCGACGCGCCAAGATCGAACATCGCCTGGGCAAAATCACTGGGACAAGCATGGGCGGCGGGCTGGTCGCCCAGCAGGGCGGCGGCCTGGCGCAGCGCTGGGCGCGCGGCGGGCAGCGGCTGCTCGATGGCGAAAAGCCGGGACACCACCCGCTCCACGTTGCCATCCACCGGCACGGCGGGCAGGCCGAAAGCGATGGCGCCGATCGCCGCCGCCGTGTACGCGCCAATGCCGGGAAGCGCTTGCAGCCGCCCGATGTCGGCGGGAAACCCGCCGGACGCGGCCACCGCCTGGGCACAGGCGTGCATGTTCCGCGCACGCGCATAATAACCCAGGCCCGCCCAGGCGGAGAGCACGCTGTCCAAGGGTGCATCAGCCAGCGCCTGAAGCGTGGGAAAGCGGCTTACGAAACGTTCATAGTAGGGTATGACAGCGGTGACGGTGGTCTGCTGTAGCATGATCTCGCTCAGCCAGACCCGATAGGGATCAGGGGCCTCGCCCGGCTCCGCCCGCCATGGCAGCCGTCGCCGATGGCGGTCGTACCAACGCAAAAGGATGTCAGCGGGAGCGATTGTGGACGACAACACAAAACCCGGTATGGCCGCACAGGAACGCTTCGTCTACGGGCCACGCCCGCTTGGCGCCGTGCTGCCGGCCGTGACGAGGACCGTCTTCCGCAAGCACCATCCGGCCTCGGCGCGTATTGTCATGGACTGGGACATCATTGTCGGACCCAAGGTGGCCGCGATGACGCTGCCGCGCCGGCTTGACCGGGGAGTCCTGACCATCGCCTGCGCCGGGCCGACCGCGATGGACCTGCACTACGTGGGCGTCGAGCTGATCAACCGGATCAACACCCATCTGGGCGGCCAGCCTGTTCATTCCCTGCGCTTCACCCAGGCCGGGATGCCGCGTAAACCCATCCGCACCCTGTCCGCTCCGCCGGAAGCGGCGCGGGAGGCGGAGGCCGCCGTCGCCGACTTCCCACCAGGCGAACTTCGTGCCGCGCTGGAGTCGCTGGGACGTGTCGTGATTGGCCGAGGCAAGCACGTGATCCGGCGCGGCAAGAAACTGTAATACAAGACATTGAGGTTTCCATGCGTTTCACTCGCCGATTCCTGCTTTCCGCAGCGCCCACCCTTGCCGCCCTTCAGGCCCGCGCGGACGAGGACATGCCTCGGGCCGAGCGCTTCATCGGCAAGCCGGAGGCCAAGACGACGGTGGGCGAGTATTTCTCGCTGACCTGCACCCATTGCGCGGCCTTCGCGCTGGGGACGATGCCGGAGATCAAGAAGAACCTGATCGACACCGGCGCGGTGAGATGGGTGTTCCATGATTATCCGCTGGATCAGGTCGCGCTGACGGCCGCCCTGGTGGCGCGCTACCTGCCGGTTGACCGTTACGACCCTTTCGTGAACGCGCTGTTCGCCACGCAGAACAGTTGGGCGTTCAACCGCTCCGTCGATCCGGTGGAGCAGTTGTGGAAGACCGCCGCGCTGGCCGGCATGAGCCGACCCACTTTCGACAAGGCCATCGCCGATGCCGACCTGCGGAACTGGCTGCTCAGGCAGCAGCAAGCAGACACGGACAAATGGAAGATCGACTCGACTCCAAGCTTCGTGATCAACGGCCAGAAATACGCCGGGGAAATGAGCTATGATGCGTTCCGCAAGCTGATCCCGACGTAGAGCAGATCCCGTTCAGGTTATTTGCCTGGACGGGTGAAGATGCTCGTTAAAACAATGTGCTAGAGTTTTTCCGTGAGCCAATGCGAACGGAAAAACTCTAGTGCCGCCAGGAGCCAGCTTTGCCGGTCAGTTTCCGCCGCCTGCGCATCGCCGGGTTCAAGAGCTTCGCCGAACCTGCAAGCCTGGAGATCCTGCCCGGACTGACCGGCATTGTCGGGCCCAACGGCTGCGGCAAGTCCAACATCATCGAAGCGCTGCGCTGGGTCATGGGCGAAAGCAGCGCCCGCACCCTGCGCGGCGGCGAGATGGAGGACGTCATCTTCGCCGGCGCCGCGGGACGGCCGTCGCGCAACATCGCGGAAGTGACCCTCTGCCTGGAGGGGACGGAAGATGTCGCGCCTTCTCCGTTCCAAGGGACGGCGGAACTTGAAATCGTCCGCTGCATCGAGCGCGGCAGCGGCTCATCCTATCGGGTCAATGGCCACGACATGCGCGCGCGCGACGTGCAGACCTTGTTCGCCGATCTTGCGTCCGGGTCGCGTGCCTCGGCGATGATCAGCCAGGGCCGTGTCGGCGCGATCGTGGCGGCCCGCCCCGAGGACCGCCGCGTCGTCCTGGAGGAAGCCGCCAACATCACCGGCCTGGATGCCCGCCGGCACGAGGCGGAGCTGAAACTGCGCGCGGCGGAGGCTAACCTGTCGCGGGCCGAAGACCTGCGCGCGCAACAGGAAAGCCAGCGCGACGACCTGAACCGCCAGGCGCGGCAAGCCAGCCGGTACCGCACGGTTTCCGTCGCGGTACGCGCCGCCGAGGCCGAACTGCTGTCGCTGCGGCATGCCAGGGTGGAGCAGGCGCGTGCCTGGGCGGCGGCGGCCCTGCATGATTCCAGCCGGGCGGTGGAGGCGGCAACCCAGGCGGCAACCGTCGCCCTCGCCGACGCGGCGAAGGCAGAGGCCGCGTTGCCTCCCTTGCGAGACATCGAGACCGACGCGAGAACCGTGCTGGAACGCCAGCGCATCGCGCGGGAACAGATCTCCGGCGAAGAGCAACGCGCAACGGCCATGCTGGCCGATGCTCGGCGGCGTTGCGAGCAGATCCGTCAGGACCTGGAACACGCCATCCAGTTGCAGCGGGACGCGGAGGCGGCGAACGGGCGCCTGGCGGCGGAGGAAGCCGAGTTGGCCACGGCCGATCGGGATTACGCTGGCCATGCGGCGGAGGCGGAGGCCGAAACCCTCCAGGCAGCGGACGCCTTGCGGGAAGCGGAAGCGGACACGGACGCCGCGACCCAGGCGGCGGCCGAGGCGAACGCGCGCGCGCAAGCGGCGGCGCAGCTTCGGGCGCAGGCGGAGCATCGCGCCAGCCGCCTGAACGATCAAATCCAAGCGCTGAACCACGAACGCGCCAAACTGGCGTCGGAACAGGTCGATCCTGCGGTCATTGCCCACGCCTCCAGCGCGGTTGCGCAAGCTGAAGCCGCGCTTGCCACGGCAAGACGCACGGTTGAACAGGCTGAGCGGGCGCGGGCCAAGGCCGTCACGGCCCTCGCCGCCGCCCGTGACGCCCATTCCGCTGCTGATTCCGCCCGCGTCCGGCTTGCGGCCGAGGCCGAGGCATTGGCCGAGGTGCTGGCGGCCAAGGACGCCGATCGCTGGCCCTCGGTGATCGACAGCCTTACGGTTGCCGACGGACTGGAAGCCGCGCTGGGGGCGGTGCTGGGCGAAGACCTGATTTCGCCGGCGAACCAGGAGGCGGCGCGGCACTGGCGCGAACTTCCGCCGTTCGACGCCGCGACGGCCCTGCCGGTTCCCGTCACGCCGCTTGCGGCGTTCGTGCGGGGACCGGCCGCCCTGGCGCGCGCGCTTTCCCAGGTGGGCCTGGTCGAAACGGACCACGAGGGCGTGGCTCATCAAGCTGGCTTGCGACCGGGCCAGTCACTGGTTGCCCGGTCCGGCGCGGTTTGGCGGTGGGATGGTTACACAGTCCGCGCCGGCACGCCGTCCCCGGCCGCCGTCCGGCTTCAGCAACGCAATCGCCTGACCGAGCTGCGGACCAGGCTGAGGCTGGCGGAGCAGGCCGCCAGCGAAGCCCAGGCGGCACAAGCCCTTGCGGAAACGGCGGCCAAGGCCACGGCCGCCGCTGAGCAAGCCGCCCGGACTGCAAGGCGGGAGGGAGAGCAAAAACTGGAACAAGCCCGCTCCCGCCTCACTGCCTTTCTCAACCAGTCCGCCAAGGCCGCTGCCCGGCTTGCCGCCGCCGACGAACGGCGGGCCGGCCTGACCGGTGAAAGCCACGAGGCCGCCGCCATCCTGGCACAGGTTCGCGCCACGGCGACGGCCCTGCCGGACGCCGCCGAACTGCGCCGCGCGGCCGATGGCGCGCGAACGGTTTTGGCGGCGGCGCGGCAGCGGGACACCGTTGCCCGCGCCGGACGCGACACCCTGCGCCGCGAACACGCCGCCGGCGCGGCTCGCCGGCGGGTAATCACGGCCGAACGCGCGGGATGGGCGGAACGCGGCAGGGACGCCGTCAGCCGAGCGACGGACCTTGCCGCGCGGCATGCCGAAGCCGAGGACGCCGTGCGCGCCCTGAAAGCCCGCCCAGAGGAAATAGCGGCGCGGCGGGCAATCGCCTTGGAGGCTTTGGAGGCAGCCGAAACCACCTATCGGCGAGCAGCCGAAGCTTTGTCATCCGCCCTGCCACATGCCGCCGAGGCGGCCCACGCCGCCCGTGCCGCCGAAACAGCCCTGGCGTCCCGGCGTGAGGGCCTGGTCCGCGCGGAGGGCAACCTCCAGCAAGCCATCCTTGCCTGCGCCGCCGTTGCCGACCATATCCTGGAACGGCTCGGCGCGAACCCCAGCCTGCCCGAGCCCCCGTCGGACGTGACCCAGGACGGCGAGAACAGCGCCCGCCGCCGCCTGGAACGCCTGGCGAAAGAGCGGGAGGAGATGGGGCCGGTCAACCTGCGCGCCGAACAGGAAGCCGCTGCCGTCGAACAGCGCATCGCGGCGATCGAAACCGAACGCTCCGAGCTGACAACGGCCATCGCCAAGGTGCGCGGCTCCATCGGCTATTTGAACCGCCAGGGACGCGAACGGCTGAACGCGGTGTTCGGGGACGTGGACCGCAACTTCCAGCAACTGTTCACCCGGATGTTCGGCGGCGGCAAGGCGCATCTGGCGCTGGTCGGATCGGATGACCCGCTGGAGGCCGGACTGGAGATCTTCGCCCAGCCTCCCGGCAAGAAGCTGGCCACCCTGTCCTTGCTGTCCGGCGGCGAGCAGGCCTTGACCGCGCTGTCGCTGATCTTCGCCGTGTTCCGCTGCACGCCAGCCCCTGTCTGCGTGCTGGACGAGGTCGATGCGCCGCTGGACGACGCCAACGTCGAGCGGTTCTGCAACCTGCTGGACGACATGGCGCGCGACACCGGCACCCGCTTCCTGGTTGTCACCCACCACCCGCTGACCATGGCGCGCATGGACCGCCTGTATGGCGTGACGATGCAGGAACGCGGCGTGTCCCGGCTGCTGTCTGTCGATCTTGTCCGCGCGGCGGGCATGCTCGATCCGGCGCGCGCGGCGGCCGAGTGACTCGTTCCGTGCTGCGGCTGGAGCGGATGGCGCTGGCTGGCCTGCCGGCGCTGGAGACGCTGACCGACGTGGAGCAACTGTTCCTGACGCGCACGCCGCTTGTCGATGTCTCGCCGCTGGCGGCGCTGGCCCGGTTGCGCGTGCTCGGGCTGAAGCTGACACGGGTCGCCGACGTGACGCCGCTCAGCGCGCTGCGCGGGCTTGAGAGCCTGAACCTGTCGTTCACGCCGGTGGCGGATGCCGGCGGGTTGGCGGGCTTGACCGGGCTGCGCAGCTTATACTTGACAGGCAGCCTGGTGGCGGATGCGTCGCCGCTCGCCGGATTGACCGGGCTGGCCCGGCTCGATCTGGGCGGGACGGCTGTCGGCGACCTTGCGCCGCTGCGCGGGATGACCGGGCTTCTCAGCCTGCAACTGTCAGGCACGCGGGTGACAGACCTTTCGCCCCTGGCGGGACTGAAGGCGCTGCAAATCCTGGAGCTTGGCGACACGGCGGTCAGCGACCTGTCGCCCTTGATGGCGCTGCCCGGCCTACGGCGGCTGGATATCCGCAACACGCGTGTCGTTGATCC
>CAXTXZ010000261.1:0-5982 GCA_964248015.1 uncultured Rhodopila sp.
TAGAGCGGCTCATACTTGGGGTCGTTGTGACCAAGATTGTTTTAGTTCGCCTCGGCGGCGAAGAATTGCTGACAGAGACAACCCGATACACAAATTCGCAGAATGCGGTTGGGGAGAAGGATTTCATCGCCCTCGAAGCGAACTTCCGAACCTGGGCACCGGCCTTCAACAAGGAGTTCGGCGTATTTTTGGAGATCCAGCGGGGCGCATGGGAAGCACGGCGGGCCTATCAGAAGCAAAATCCATTGGCGGTGCCGCAATACACAGAGTCGGCCAACGCTTTTGATCTCCTGAAGGCTTACGCCGCAGGCTGGTTGGTTGAGCCAGGCATCGCCTTCGGGAGAAATCCACCATTTGCGCCGGGCGGATCGCTCTTCAACAAGATTGTCAACGAAGCAGGCTTTGGGACCGATTCGCTTTTCGCCGCCTACCAACTCCAATTGCTCGCGGGCCGCTATGGCTTCGGCCGAGGCGCGACGAAGCCCTCACGGAGGCAAACCCGCTACCTGTTCATGATGGTGGTGGTTGGTCTGGTGAAAGACAGCCTGATCCAACTGGGAAAAAACAGCGAGCAGGCCGATCTCGTCAAAGCTGTGCAAGCGCTCGCGCACGCTGATCTACTGGGGTATTTCGGTGATGTCGCGGTCGGCGTGATTGACGACTATCTGGTTTCGGGGGGCGAGGATACAATTTATCTAGAGCCGGAATATAGGAAAACCAATGACCTCAATGCGTTCCTAAAATCGGAAAAGCTCGGCAAGACCGACGAGTTTTCGCCCAATCTCCGAATGCAGATTTCCCTCGCAAAGAGGGTTTTTCGTAGGGGCTCGTATTTGGCCGACGTGAACAAGGTGCTCTCCGAAGCAGTCTGACTCTCCGTCAGCTATAATGGGGCTCAGTGCTGAATGCCCGCTTCTTGGCACGCCCGCGTCGCCAGGTGATGACCGCTATAGGCACAAACCAGACCTCGACAGAGCAAAGCGCCTACTTTCACTCCCCACCCTTGGCACACATCCAAACTGACCCACTATCCAAGTGGCAAGGCGGCTTGCCCTGGCCGCGAGGTTGCTACAGTCTCTTGAAGGCGGTCATCGCCATCGCCAAGTCAATGCTCAACCGACATAAGTCTGCGGTGGGATTGCGCATCACGGAATTTGGGATACCACGCGCTATGCAGCTTCGGCACCGCCTCTCTCTCGCAATCATTGCCCTGCTTGCTGCGTCGCCTGCCCACGCCGAACCCTTCAAATGCCCCCGCACCGGCGGGAACTTCGTCTTCGCGCAGGAAGCCAACATCAACACCCTCGACCAGATGACCTCGTCCACCATCTCCACCCGCAACATCGCGATGAACATCTACGAATCGCTGATGACCCGCGACGAGAACAACCACCCCATCCTCGAACTGGCCGAGGCGATGGACGAAGCGCCCGACCACCTGACCTACAGCTTCAAGCTGCGCCAGGGCGTCCACTTCCACAACGGCAAGCCGCTGACCTCGGCCGACGTCGTCGCCTCCTTCGACCGCTATGCCAAGGTCGGCAACCAGCGAAGCACGCTAGGCAACGTGGCGCGGTGGGACGCGCCCGATGCCGCCACGTTCGTCATCCACATGAAGCAGGCGCAGCCCACCTTCATCGAGGCGCTGTCGTCCTTCAGCGTGCCGATCGTCATCATCCCCTCGGAAAACCGCGACGTTCCGGCGCAGCAACTGACCCAGCCCATCGGCACCGGCCCGTTCCAGCTCGTCGAATCCGTCCCCGGCAGCGCGGTCAAGCTGAAACGCTTCGACGGCTACAAGCCTAATGCAAGCTTCCAGGGCCGCACCGGCTTCGGCGGCTACAAGCAGGCCTGCCTCGACACGGTGACATTCCGGATCGTCACCGAACCCGGCGCCCGCGTCGCCGGCCTGCGCACCGGCGAATTCCAGGGCGTCGAGGACCTGCCCGCGAAATCCGCCGACGACCTGAAGCAGGACGCCAACATCAGCATCCTGCCGCTCAAGAACTGGTGGATCCAGATCGCCAACCCCAATGTTTCCAACCCGCCCACCGACAAGCTCCTGGTGCGCCAGGCGATCCAGGCGGCGCTCGACATGGACGAGATCATGGACGCCGCCTCGGACGGCAATTACCAGTTGAACGTCGGTTTCCAGTACCCCAACCAGCCCGACTACACCGACGCCGGCAAGCAGACCTACAACCTGCATGATCCGGCGCTGGCCAAGAAATACCTCACGCAGGCCGGCTACCAGGGCGAGCCGGTCGTCCTGCTGACGAACAAGGACTACCCGTCCATGTACAACTCGGCGCTGGTCATGCAGCAGCAGCTTCAGGCGGTCGGCATCAACGCGCAGATGAAGGTGGTGGACTGGCCGACCTCCGTCCAGATGTCGCTCAACACGACCGAGGGCTGGAACTTCCACTTCACCGGCTGGGGCACCCAGCCCGCCCTGGGCGGTTTGGCGACAATGCAGTTCCTGGTGCAGCCGAACGCCACCTACAAGCCGGTCGACGGCAAGGACGATCCCGATCTCCTGGCCGCCTGGAACGACATGAACACGCTGCCCACCGCCGCCGGCCGCCAGCAGGCCTTCGCCCGCATGCAGCAACTGGCGCTGGAGCGCGTCTACGCCCTGCCGTTCGGCTCCTACACCAAGGTCCAGGCGGTCCGGTCCAATGTCAGCGGCTTCGTCCCGTTCCGCATCCCCAGAATGGCCAACGTCTGGTTCACGCGTTGAGCGGAACCCGCCCCGGACGCGGCGCGGCAAGGCCCACGCCGCCAGCGCTTCGCCCCGGCGCCTGATGGGCGGCATCATCCTCCACCGCCTTGCCGGAGCCTTGCCCGTCCTGCTGATCGTCAGCCTGATCACCTTCGCGATGATCCACCTGATCCCGGGCGATCCCGCCCTGGCCATCGCCGGCATGTCGGCCACGGGCGAGCAGATCGCCAACATACGCCACGACCTCGGCCTCGATCAGCCGCTGTTCTCGCAGCTCTGGCATTGGTACGCCAACCTGCTGCGCGGCGACCTCGGCCGCTCGCTGCTGCTGGGGCAGCCGGTGATGGCCGTCACCCTGCTGCGCCTGCCGATCACCCTGGCGCTGTCCGCCTACGCCCTTGCGCTGACGCTGCTGATCGGCCTGGCCAGCGGCATCGTCGCCGCCCTGCGCCAGAACACCTGGATCGACCAGGCCGCCATGGTCTTCGCCATGCTCGGCATCTCGTTGCCGAACTTCTACCTCGGCCTGCTGATGATCATCCTGTTCGCGGTTGACCTGCGCTGGCTCCCGACCGGCGGCTACATCCCGTTCACAGCCGATCCCCTGGGCTGGCTGGCGACCTCCACCATGCCGGCGATCTCGCTCGCCCTGCTGCTGGCCGGGCTGCTGGCGCGGATCACCCGCTCGACCATGCTGGAGGTCCTGCGCCAGGACTACATCCGCACCGCCCGCGCCAAGGGGCTGCCGGAACGCAGGGTGGTGATGAAGCACGCGCTGGCCAACGCGCTGATTCCCATCGCCACGGTCGTCGGCATCATCGTCAGCCTGCTGATCTCGGGGTCCGTGGTGACCGAGACGTTGTTCTCGATCCCCGGCATCGGCCAGTTGCTGACCCAAGCCGTGCTCAACCGGGACTACCCCATGGTGCAGGGCGGCCTGCTGATGACCACCGCGCTGCTGGTGCTGGTCAACATCCTGGTGGAGGTCTGCTACGCCCTGCTCGACCCCAGGGTGCGCTATGAGCGAAGCTAGGCCCGTGCGCGCGACGCTCCGCCGGTTGCTGCGCCACCGCCTGTTCATGCTGGGCTGCGTGCTGTTCGGCGTCGTGCTGCTGGTCGCCGTGCTGGCCCCGGTCATCGCGCCGCTCGATCCGAACCGGCTGGCGATGCGCTCCAAGTTCCGCCCGCCCAGCCGGGACTTCCTGTTCGGCACGGACAATTTCGGCCGTTCGCTATGGTCGCGCGTGGTCTGGGGCGCGCGGCTCTCGATGCTCATCGGCGCCTCGGTGGTGGCGATCAACGCCGTGGCGGGAACCGCGATCGGCGCGGCGGCGGGCTATTTCCGCGGCCTGGACAACGCGCTGATGCGGGTCAACGACGCGCTGATGGCCTTCCCCGCCGTGCTGCTCGCCATCGCCGTCACCGCCGTGCTCGGCCCCTCCGTCAACGACGTCATCATCGCCCTGGCCATCGTCTACACGCCGCGCACCGCGCGCATCGTACGGTCCTCGGTCATCGTGCTGCGGGAAATGGAGTATGTGCAGGCCGCGCGGGCCGCCGGCGCGGGCCACTGGCGCATCCTGCGCCACCACATCCTGCCCAACGCCATGGCGCCCCTCATCGTGCAGCTCTCCTTCCTGTTCGCCTATGCCGTGCTGACCGAGGCCACCCTGTCCTTCCTGGGCGTGGGCGCGGTGCCGCCGACGCCGACCTGGGGCAACATCATGGCCGAGGGCCGCCAGTACATGACCGACGCCCCCTGGATCATCACCATCCCCGGCGCCGCCCTGATGGTCACCGTGCTCGGCCTCAACCTGCTGGGCGACGGCCTGCGCGACGTGCTCGACCCCAGGCTGAGGGTGCAGCCATGACCCTGCTGCGCATCGACAACCTGACCACGGCCTTCCAGACCGGCGGCGGCCAGGTCACCGCCGTCGAGGACGTTTCCCTGACGCTGGAAAAGGGCGAGATCCTCGGCATCGTCGGCGAATCCGGCAGCGGCAAGAGCGTCACGGCGCTGACGATCATGGGCCTGCTGCCCCGCCCCCCCGCGCGGATCCTGAACGGCGGCATCCACTTCGAGGGCCAGGACCTGCTGAAGCTGTCCGACCGGTCGATGCAGCGCCTGCGCGGCCCCGGCATCGCCATGGTGTTCCAGGAGCCGATGACCTCGCTGAACCCGGTGTTCACGGTCGGCGAGCAGATCACCGAAACCATCCGCGCCCACGAAAGCCTGTCGCAGCGGGACAGCTTCGCCCGCGCCGTGGAAATGCTGGAGAAGGTCGGCATCCCCTCGGCCGCCGCCCGGATGACCGACTACCCGCACCAGTTGTCCGGCGGCCAGCGGCAGCGGGTGATGCTGGCCATCGCCCTGGTCTGCCGCCCCAGGCTGCTGATCGCGGACGAGCCGACCACGGCGCTGGACGTGACCATACAGGCGCAGATCCTCGACCTGCTGATGGACCTGCGCGACGAGTTCGGCATGGCCATCATGCTGATCACCCACAACATGGGCGTGATCGCGGAAACCGCCGACCGCGTCCTGGTGATGTACGCCGGGCGCATCGTCGAGCAAGCGCCGGTCGCCCGTCTGTTCGACGCGCCGCTGCATCCCTACACGCGCGGCCTGCTGTCCTGCGTGCCGACGCTTGACCAGGACCAGGACCGGCTGGTCGCCATCCCCGGCAGCCTGCCGGAACCCTCGAACCGGCCGCCCGGATGCCGCTTCTCGGCGCGTTGCGCGCTGGCGATCCCGGCCTGCTCAGCCGGCATCCCGCCGCTGCTGCCGTTCGAGCCTGGCCACGCCGCCGCCTGCATCCGAGTCGGCCAAGCCGCCTGATGCCCACGCTGCTGCAAGCCTCGGGCCTGGTCAAGCATTATGACGTTGAGACAGGCGGCTTCTTCCGCCGGACGAGAACGCCGCTGCGGGCGGTGGATGGCGTTGACCTGAGCATCGACGCTGGGGAAACCCTTGGGCTTGTCGGCGAATCCGGTTGCGGCAAGTCCACCCTTGGCCGGCTGCTGATCCGCCTGATCCCGGCCACCGGCGGGCTGGTGATGTTCGACGGGCGGGACATCAGCAGCCTCGGCGCGGCTGCCCTGCGCGAGGCTCGCCGGGGCATGCAGATCGTCTTCCAAGACCCGTTCGGCGCCCTGAACCCCCGCATGTCGGTCGAGGAAACCGTCATGGAGCCTCTGCTGATCCATGGCGGCCGGCGCTCCGCCGAAACCCGCGACAAGGTGGCCCGGATGCTGGGGAT
>CAXTXZ010000262.1:0-5981 GCA_964248015.1 uncultured Rhodopila sp.
TTCGAGTAGGAGGCGAAGCCGTCAATGTCCTTCGGGTTTATCCCGGCATCCGCCGCCGCCGCGAGGATGGCCTTGAGCGCCAGCTTGAACTCGCTGTCGGGCGACTGTCCGTGCTTGTAGTAAGCCGTCTCGCCAATGCCGGCGATGACGGTTTTGCCTCGTAGCGTCCGTTCTTCCATCCCGTTCACTCCCCGCAGCCAATGTGCCTGTGGCTGGCCAAGATGGCCAGGCCCTGCAACGCCTAACGGACCAGGGCCGCCGCGATCCTTTCCCGCGTCAGCGGCATGTCCCGGATACGCACGCCCAGGGCATGCGCCACTGCGTTGCCGATTGCCGCCGCCGTTGGCCCGAACGTGCACTCGCCCATGCCCAGGGTTGGCATGTCCGGATTGTCAATGATGACAGTGTCGATCTCCGGCACCTCGGAGAACCGCATGATGGGATAGCGATCCCAGTCCAGGGATGAAATCCCGTCGCCTTCCAGCGTCACCTGCTCCTTCAACGTCATGCTTGCGGCGTGCACGATGCCGCCCTCCAACTGGTTGCGGGCGCCGTCCGGATTGATTACCAAGCCAGCGTCGGCGGCGCACCACACGCGCCGCAGCGCGATATCCTGATCGACGTCCAGCTCCACCGCGACGCAGGCGTAGGCTGCCTTGTTCTTGTACCGGCTCCAGGCCAGCCCCAGCCCGTGTCCCGTCCCAACGGCTCCCCTGCCGGACCAGCCGCACCGCTCCGCCACGTCCTGGATCAATCGGCGGGCGCGCGCGTCGGACAGCAGGCTCAAACGATATTCCACCGGATCGACCCCCGCCCGCTCCGCCAGTTCGTCCATGAAACATTCCAGGGCGTAGACATTCGGCAGCGCCCCCAGCCCGCGCAACGACGACGTCCGCACCGGCGTCGCCAGCGCCAGATGATGGATCACCCGCTTGGCGGGGAAGTCATACATCGGGAAGGCGTTCCGCGTGCCGCCCCCGCCATTCGCCTCTCCCGGATCGTTGGCCTTGGATGGAGGCGGCGGATCGGGCAACGCCTCGTGCGCCAGCATGTTGCCACCGAACACTGGCCGCTGCACATGCGAGCCGGCCCACACCTCCACCGTCCAGTCCATCGGCCGCCCACCGTCATCCAGCGCCGCGCGGATGCGCGTGGTGTGCGCGGTGCTGACCGGCTCGAAGCCGAACTCCTCCTCCCGCCGCCACTGCACGCGGATGCAGCGGCCAGGCAGCCGCATCGCGATGATCGCCGCATCCAGCGCCGCGTCGTCGGCGCCGTTATGGCCGTAGCATCCCGCGCCATGGGCATGCCGCACCGTCACCTGCTCGCGCTTCAGCCCAAGGATGCCGGACAGGCTGTTCCGCAGCGGGTACACGCCCTGGGTATGCGACCAAACCGACAGGCGCCCATCCCTGAACTCCGCCAGGGCACAGGACGGCGCCAGGGCGGCATGCGACACGAAGGGCCGCGAATAGGTCTGGCTGACGACCACGCCGGTCTCGGCTCCGGGCGGCGGGTCGCCAATGAAACGGTCATCGGCGGGCTGGCCGACAAGCCACGCAGCCTCCTGCTGCGCCGGCGTCAACACCCGAACGCCGGTCCATGTCGTGGCGGAGACGGCGGCCACGGCGGCGCGCTGCGCCACCGTCTCGTCCGGCCCGACAAAGGCCACGAAGTCGCCGACACGCACCACCTGGATGTCGCCGCCGGCCGCCCTGCGGATCGCCGCCTCGTTCAGGCCCTGCAGCCGCGCGCCGTAAGAGGGCTGCCGCAACACCCTGGCATGCAGCATGTCCGGTCGCACGATGTCATGGATGAACGCCGCCCCGGTCACCTTCGCGGCCAGGTCACGCCGAGGCACCGGCTGTCCCACCACCTTGTAGGCGGAAGGCGGTTTCGGCTCCGCTGAACCAGCGATGTCGGCGGTGAAATCCTCGGGGCCGGCGAAGCTCCAGTAATCATGGCCGGTCGGGTTGCCCTCCATGAGGAAGCATCCGTCGTCCACCGACAGCGCCTCGGGCGCGCAGTTCAGCCGTCGCGCCAGCCGGCCGAGGACGCGCCCGCGCAACTCGGCGCTGACCAGCCGCACCGAACGGCCGGAAACCTCGATCGACTGGCTGGAGCTGGTTGATCCCTCATCCGGCGCGTCGGCGGTGTCGCCCGAAAGGATATCAATGCGGCCGACCCCGACATCGAGTTCCTCGGCGGCGATCTGCGACAGCGCGATGAGGATTCCCTGGCCGATCTCCACCTTGCCGACCGCCAGCCGCACCGTGCGGTCGGGCTGGAACCGCAGCCATGTCTCCAGGCGGCGGTTGTTGACGATGCTCAGCGGCAAGGCGTCGCTCATGCGACTTCTCCCATGGCTGCGGCTTTCCGCACGGCGGCGATGATCCGTGTGTGCGCGCCGCAGCGGCACAGATGCTTGTCCAAGGCCGCCACGATGTCCGCGCGGGTGGGGGAGGGGTTGCGCCGCAGCAGCGCGGCGGCGCTGACGATGATCCCGGACAGGCAGTAGCCGCACTGGCCAGCCTGCTCCTCCTGGAAGGCGCGCTGCAACGGATGCGGCGCCTCGGGCGTCCCAAGCCCCTCGATCGTGACGATGGAACGGCCGGCGACCGAACCGATCTCCAGCGCGCAGGAACACGCGGCCTGCCCGTCGATCAGCACCATGCAGGCGCCGCATTGCTCCAGCCCGCAGCCGTAGCGGGAGCCCTTCAGGCCAAGGTGGTTGCGCAGGACATCCAGCAGCGGCGTTGCCCGATCGACCGCAACCGCGACCGCGTGCCCGTTGACGGCGAGTTCAATGGTCAATGGCCCGTCCTTTGTTGTCTCATTTAGTCCTTGTTGCCTCATCTGGTTCCAGGCTGGGCGCTCGACTGATCCGAACCAGACAGCGCCCTTGCGTAGCCATGGCGTTGCGGATGTCGCGTTTCATTGCTCCCTGATCCGCCCCTGGTTTATTCTGTTCCGTCAAGATGGGTTCAGCAACCCGGTACGGCCTGCGGCGCTGATGCCTTCTGACGAAAGGATGTCGGCTTGGCCTGGATCGTAACGCTGTTTGCAGTCTGCCTTCTGGTGATCGTGCTGCAGGACGCGTTCGAGGTCATGCTGCTGCCACGCCGCGTCCATCGACGGGTACGTGTCACGCGGTTCTACTTCGACGGGGCATGGGCCGGCTGGTGCTGGATCGCGCTTCGCCTGCCGGAAGGCGCCAGGCGCGAGCGCTTCCTCAGCGTCTTCGGCGCGCTGTCCATGGTGGTTCTGTTCATCCTCTGGGCCGTCGCGCTGATCATCGCGTTCGGATTGCTGGAATGGGCGGCGCAGGGTGGGGACGCCTCGCCCATGGTGGACCAAGTCTACATGAGCGGCGTCACGTTCTTCACCCTGGGATACGGCGACGTGGTGCCGCATTCGCTCGCCGCGCGTTTTATTTCGGTGGCGGAGGCCGGCAGCGGGATCGGTTTCATCGCCATCGTGATCGGCTACCTTCCGGTGCTCTACCAGTTGTTCTCCCGGCGGGAAGCGCATGTCATCCAGCTTGACGCCCGCGCCGGCTCGCCGCCCACGGCGACGACGATGTTGAGCCGCCATGCCGAGTCCGGCAGCCTCGACAAGCTGGATGACCTGCTGCGGGAGTGGGAGATCTGGGGATCGGACCTGCTGGAGAGCCATCTTTCCTATCCCATGCTGGTTTATTACCGCTCGCAGCATGACAACCAGTCCTGGCTGGCGGCCCTGACGGCGGTCATGGACAGTTGCGCCCTGATCCTGGTGGGCGTCGAGGACATGAAGCCGCTCCAGGCCCGCATGACCTTTGCCATGGCGCGTCAGGTCATCGTGGAGATGGCGCGGTCGTTCGACATAAAGCCCTCACGCTACGACGGCGGCGACCGCCTGCCGCACGAGGAATACGAACGAATGGAAGCCATTCTGATCAAGGCCGGGATCACCTGGGCCAGCGGCCAGCAGACCGAGGAAAACCTGGCGGCGCTGCGGGCAACCTATGAGCCGCTGCTTGATGGGTTGCGCCTGGCCTTGCTGCTGACGCTGCCGACCTGGATAGCCGCCGAGGATGCCGCCGATCACTGGCAACGCGGCCATCGGGGCATGATCGCGCGTCGGCTGATCGAGCAGCTATCGGCCCGGGCAAACGACGGCCCCGAGCCGAAAGCATCCCGCTTCGCGCAACGAGTGCGCTCGCGGCTGAGCCGGAACTGAAGCGCGCCTGGCCGTGACGGACGCACGGGTTTACCGGCTTCGGCGGGTCACTGCCTCGCCCTGTCAGGCGCGGCGCCACTGGCGGTCAGAACTGCTTGTAGACGATTTCCGGCGACGACAGGTTCAGCACCAGGACGCTGACCGCCAGCGCCAGCACCATGGCAGAGGCGAAGGCGGTCCGCGTGTAGCGCGACCGCAGGACCGCGCCTGTCGAGGCGCCAAAGAGATCGGGCACTGCCAGCGCCGCGCTTGCGCAGGCAACCGTCGCAACGGCCGCCGCGGCGACTCCCAGGGGTCCAAGGAGAGCAGCCAGGCCGCCGATCTGCGCCCACGTCGCCCAGAACCACAGCAAGGTGAAAGCGAACCAGGTGAAGGTCAGGCCGCGCGCCACGGCCCGGTACAACGGGTTCGCGCCAAGTTGCCGGTAGCCGGCCGGGGTCAGCCTTTGGGTCATCGCCACCTGGTACAGCCGGTTCCCCGCCACGCCGCCGCCTTGCAGCAGGCCGAAGAACAGGAACTCCGACGTCGGGCCATGCCAGGCGCCGACCAGGAAGAACGTGATGAAGAAGGCCATGACGCTGGGGTACTGCCTGGACCGGGCCGCCTTGTGGCGTCGCATCCATGACATCAGCAGCGGGTTGAACACGTAGCTGCGCAGCCACTGCGACAGGGAGATGTGCCACCGGCTCCAGAAGTCGATGAAGTTGGCGGCGCTGAACGGCCGGTCGAAGTTCTCCGGCAGGCGCAGCCGGTAAAGCCGAGCGATGCCGATGACGAAATCGGTGTAGCCGGAGAAATTGGCGTAGAGGAACAGGGCGTAGAGCACGACAATGCCCGGGACGATGACAATGGGCTGAGAGGCCGAAGCCGCCTCGGCAATCAGGCTGTTCTGCCAGGCGTGCAGGGCCGGGGACAGGACCAGCACCTTGAAGGCGCCCAGCACCATGCGCCACATCGCGATGCCGATATCGGGCAGGGTCAGCGGCAGCGAATTATTGGCCTCGTAATCCTCGCGCCGCTGGATCGGGCCGGAAACGAACGCCGGGAAGTTCAGCGTGAAGTTGAGGTAGCGCACCACGCCGATGCGCTCCTCGATGCCTTGTCCGGCGTCGATCACCAGATGCATCACACGGAAGAAAATGTAGGACAGCCCGACCAGCATGACGCCGGGCGGCAGCAGCGCCGCCGACGGGATGAAGCTGTAGCGCTTCATCCAGATGAAGACAGCCAGCAGCAGGACGATCGGCGCAAGCGACTGGCCGCGCCGGGACATTTCGATGCAGAGGTAGCCCAGCGCCAGGAAACCGGCCAGCGGCGCCAGCGGGACCACGGTTGGCGCGAAACTCCAGGCAAAGGCCAGGTTCATCACCAGCCACACGCCCTCCCGCCACTGCCGCGCGGCGCTTGTGCCCTGCCAGCGGGAAACATGGCTCAGGTTAAACAGCGCCGCGCCCATGAGCGCGAACACCAGGAACTGCCAGGACGGAACGGCCATGTCATCCTCCCTGTTGCCGGGAACAGGCGGCAAACGCTGGCTCCCCCAGCAGCGCATGATCGACGACCTGGGCGACCGCGGCATGCCCGCCTTCCCGCGGATGACCGTCCGTCAGGTAGAACAGGCTTGCGAAATCCGGCGCCGAGGCGAACGCCTGGGTCGTGTCGTGGAACGCCACGCCATGTTCCGCCGCCGTGCGCGCCAGTGCCGCCTGCAACACGAAGGGGTCGATGCCCGGCGGCTTGGCCGGCATGGCGGCCAGCGC
>CAXTXZ010000263.1:0-5978 GCA_964248015.1 uncultured Rhodopila sp.
TATAGCACGTCGCAGTCCCAACCGAACTGCGACGTGCTATAGTGGCGGTGTCACCGGTTCGCAAACGGCACGGTGACACCGCCACGTAGCGGCGTGCTCGATCAAGTGAGGGTAGCAAATTGAAATTTCTGTTTGTTCACCAAAACTATCCAGGGCAGTTCCTTCATATCGTCCGCCACCTGGTCGCAACCGGCCAACATGACATAGTCTTCGTCACGGAACCGAACGCGAATGAAATCCCTGGCGTGCGGAAAGTTCCCTATGTCCGGCCGCCTTTGGACACGCCGGCGACACATGTCGCCGCGCGGGAGCTCGATAATGGCGCGAGGCGCGCAGAGGCCGTCTTCAAGGTCGCCTCGGGCCTGCGCCATCTTGGTTACCAGCCCGACATCATCATAGGCCACCATGGTTGGGGAGAAATGCTTAACCTGCGCGATCTCTGGCCAGACACGCCAATGCTGGGTTACTTTGAGTTTTATTATCAGCACGACCAGGCAGACGTCGGATTTGACCCAGAATTTCCCGCCTCATTGCTCGATTACCCGCGTATCCGGGCGAAAAACGCGATCAATCATCTGGCGCTTAACCTTGGCGGAGCGGGCCAGTCACCGACAAAGTGGCAGTTGTCGACCTATCCGGAGTGGGCGCGGTCTCAGATCGACCTGATCTGGGAAGGTGTCGACCTAACGAACTGCAGCCCCGATCCGCAGGCAAACAGAAAGACGATAAAGATTGGCAACATGACGGTGCGGCCCTTCGACAAACTCGTGACCTTTGTCTCCCGCGACCTGGAGCCTTATCGTGGTTTTCACGTCATGATGCGCGCCTTGCCCAACCTGCTGCGCGGCCGGCGGGACGTCAAGGTCGCCATGATCGGCGGCGACGGCATCAGTTATGGCGCCGCGCCGCGCCAAGGGGGGACATGGCGCGATGTCTTGATGGCCGAAGTCGGCGGCCAACTGGACCAAGACCGGGTCGTGTTTCCAGGACGCGTTAGCTATCCGACATATCTTGCGGCGCTGCGGCGTTCAGATGCGCATGTCTACCTGACTTACCCTTTTGTCGCCTCATGGTCGATGCGCGAAGCATTGGCCATCGGCTGCCCGGTTGTCGGGAGCGACACGACGCCGGTGCGGGAGTTCATCACGCACGGCGACAATGGCCTGCTGACGCCCTTTCTTCAACCAGCCGCCCTAGCGCATGGCGTGCTCCGCTTGCTTGAGGATAAGCCGTTGACGCGCAAGCTGCGCATGAACGCGCGCGCTTATGCCAAACAGCGTCTTGGCATGAAAGATTACCTTCATTCCTACGTCCGTGTGATCGCACGTCTGACGGGGGAAACCCCAGCCGTGATCCAGGGAGTTGATGCGTCCATTCATGATAATCTTATTGTCCGTTCCCCTTATACGGCAATCCACTCCCTTTCCATGATTGCGCCGCCACCCCGCAGAGCCGCCAGGGGCACTTAACCAAGCTGGCGGGCTATGGCGCTTCTTGACCCCCCGTTGCGCCGACAAGACCGCTAACTGAGATCATCCAGCCTAAAGGAAATATCACATTAACGTGTAATTAATCTATCACTGCTACAGGGCCAAATCCTGCTGGTTGATTGGGAGGAGCCTGAAGCTGTGTCGAAACATCGATTAGATTGCCGCGAAGCTGACCTAAAACCCCATGCCAACCCTGTCTCTTGGTTTCTGGCACAATGATCCTGTTCAACGCTCGCGACTTGCGCGGCAAGCTGGCGGTGATTGATCGGTCGCAAGCCATCGCGGAGTTCTCTCCAGACGGCAGGATCCTGGCGGCAAACCAATTATTCCTTGCCGCGATGGGATACACTTGGCCGGAAATACGCGGTCAGCACCACAGCATGTTCGTTGCCCCCCATGATGCAGCCAGCGCTGCCTATAAGGATTTCTGGCTGGCGATACGACGAGGCGAGTTCCAGTCTGCTGAGTTTCGTCGCGTCGGCAAGGGCGGGCGCGATGTGTGGCTGCACGCGATCTACTCGCCGATCCGGAACCTGGCCGGCAAGACCCGCAAGGTGGTGCAATTCGCCACCGTGATCACGGACGCCAAAAGACACAGCCTGGATCAAGCCGGCCAGGTGGCCGCGATCGGCCGGTCGCAAGCCGTGATCGAATTTGCGTTGGACGGCACCATCATGGCCGCCAACCAGAACTTCCTTGACGCGCTCGGCTACAGCCTGGAAGAGGTGCGCGGCAAGCACCACAGCATGTTCGTCGCCAACGGCGAAAGCAGCCGTCCGGAGTACAGGGCCTTCTGGGAAGAACTGCGGCAGGGCCAGTTCAAGTCTGGCGAGTACAGGCGCGTCGGCAAGAACAACCGCGAGATCTGGCTGCAAGCCACCTACAACCCGATCCGCGACGTTGACGGAAAACCATTCAAGATCGTGAAATTCGCCTCTGACGTCACCGAGGCGAAGCAGCGCGCCGCGGATTATGCCGGCCAGATCGCCGCGATCGGACGCTCGCAGGCCATCATCGAATTTGACCTTAAAGGCAACATCCTGTCCGCGAACCAGAATTTCCTGGACGCGACAGGTTACACGCTGGCGGAAATTCAGGGCCGGCACCACAGCATGTTCGTGAACGCGGTTGATCGCGCCAGCGGCGAGTACAAAGCATTCTGGGATGACCTGGAAGCCGGGAAGTTCAAGTCAGCCGAGTTCAAGCGACAGGGCAAGGGCGGCCATGACGTGTGGATCAGGGCGACCTACAACCCGATCATGGATGTCATGGGAAAACCTTTCAAGGTTGTGAAGTTCGCCACCGTGATCACCGAGGAGATACAACAGCGCGCCAAGTACGCCATGCTTTCGCTGGTGGCTGACGAGACGGACAATAGCGTGGTCATCACGGACGCCAATGGTTGCATCGTGTATGTCAACAAAGGCTTTTCTCGTTTGACCGGCTACAGCCCCGAAGAAACGATAGGACAGCTTCCTGGTCGACTCCTGCAAGGCAAGCATACCGACCCTGGCGCCGTCGAACGGATCCGGCAGAGCATAGCGGCACGCATACCGTTTCAAGAAGAAATTTTGAACTATGCCAAGAACGGCGAACCGTACTGGAATTCGATTTCCATTAATCCGGTGCTAGACCAAAATGGTAAGGTGACCAATTTTGTTTCTGTCCAGACCAATATCACCAACACCAAGATGCGGTCGCTGGATGCGGAACTGCGGCTACAGGCGATCGATCAGACGAATATCGTGCTGGAGTGGGATGACGCCGGCACGTTGGTCAGTATAAATGAAGCAGCCAAGAAATTGCTAAAGGCCGACTTGGCCACGGCCAAGCTTATGCCCTGCCTTGCCTACGAGACGATCTTCTCGCAGGAGGATCGCTCGGCACTGGCCGCCGGCAAGCCAGCCATACGCGATTTCACCTTCGACAGCGGCACGCAGGGAGAAATCGCCTTGTCAGGCGCCGTTCAGCCGCTGCGCGACCCCGAGGGCCGGCTAAGCCGAACCGTCATCTACGCGGTCGACGTGACGGCAAGGCGGCGCCAGATCCGCGAAACCGAGGAGGTCATGTCCGCCGTCCTGCAGGAAATCAGCCAAGTCGCTGCCGGGATCGCCGGCATTTCCGGCCAAACCAACTTGCTGGCCCTGAATGCGACAATTGAAGCGGCCCGCGCCGGTGAGGCCGGCAAAGGCTTTGCCGTGGTCGCGGCCGAGGTGAAGTCGCTGGCCGGCCGGTCATCCCATTCCTCTCGTCAGATCACCCAACTGATCGACGAAACGCAGCAAAAGATCGAGTCGCTCACCGCCGCGTAGGATACCTGCTCCTAAAGAAGCGTCAGACGCGAACGGGCCAAGGCTCGCCGCGTGGGGCGCTGTCTTGGTAGGTGCGCGATGTGCCGCGCCTTCATGACGCGCTCCGTGAGGAGTGCGCCCAATCCGGCGTGCCTTCCGTGCAACGCCACCGGCCGGCGACTGATCGCCGAGCGACGGAATGCGCGCCGCCCCTTGCCCGATTCGGTCCCGCTGTGCCACCACCTTGGATTGACCAATCGCCCACCGCCGCCACCAAAGGGAAAAACATGGCTGACAGTGTTGCGGCACCGCTTGCCGTTCACGGTAACCTCATGCGGGGCAAACGTGGCCTTATCATGGGTGTCGCGAACGATCGTTCGCTTGCTTGGGGAATCGCCGCGGCCTGTGCGGCGCAGGGCGCGGAACTCGCGTTTACCTTCCAGGGAAGTACGCTGGAGCGGCGGGTACGCCCGCTGGCGCAGCAGGCTGGCTCAGGCCTGGTTATACCGTGCGACGTAGCCGACGAGGTCAGCGTTGACGACGCATTCACCGCCCTGCGCGAGTCCTGGGACGGGCTTGATTTCCTGGTGCATGCGATCGGCTTCGCCGACAAAGCCTACCTGCGCGGCCGCTATTTGGATACGCCCAGGACAGCGTTTTTGCAGGCCATGGATATCTCCTGCTACTCCTTCACCTCAGTGTGCCAGCGGGCCGTGCCGATGATGAAGCCGGGCGGCAGCCTGCTGACGCTAACCTATTTGGGAGCGGAGAAGTGGGTGCCGCACTACAATGTCATGGGGGTGGCGAAGGCAGCGCTTGAAGCCTCCGTGCGCTATCTGGCCGCCGACCTCGGAACAGCGGGAATCCGCTGCAATGCTATCAGCGCCGGGCCGATCAAGACCCTGGCGGCGTCCGGCATTGGTGACTTTCGTTACATCCTACGCTGGAACCAGCTCAACTCGCCCATGCAGCGCAACGTGACGATTGAGGAAGTTGGCAGCGCTGGAGTGTATCTGCTGTCCGACCTGTCCAGTGCCGTGACCGGGGAAGTGCACCATGTCGACTGCGGCTATCATACCGTCGGCATGAAGCATCCCGACGCACCGGATATCGCTATCGTCGAATCCTGAACGTCAAGCCGCATGTCGCATAATACCTTTGGTCATTTGTTCCGCGTGACCACGTGGGGCGAGAGTCACGGGCCAGCGATCGGCGGCGTCGTTGATGGTTGTCCATCGCTGCTGCCGCTGACCGAGGCTGACATACAGCCCTGGCTCGACCGCCGGCGTCCGGGCCAGTCGAAATTCACCACGCAGCGGCAGGAGCCGGATCAGGTCCGCATCCTGTCCGGCGTTCTGGACAATGTCACCACCGGCACGCCAATCAGCCTGATTATCGAAAACCAGGACCAGCGGTCGCGTGATTACGCGGCGATCGCCTCACAGTTCCGTCCTGGGCATGCCGATCTGACCTACCACCTGAAGTACGGCATTCGTGATCACCGCGGCGGCGGCCGGTCCTCGGCACGGGAGACCGCGATGCGAGTGGCGGCCGGCGCCATTGCCCGCCGCATGCTGGGATCCGCCATCGTCATCCGCGGCGTGCTGATCCAGATTGGCCCGCACAAGATCGATCGCTCCCGCTGGGATTGGGGTGAGGCGGCGGAAAATCCTTTCTTCTGTCCGGATGCGGTGACCGCACGCTTGTGGGAAACCTATCTCGGCGAGGTGCGCAAAGCCGGCTCGTCTGTCGGGGCGGTCATTGAAATCATCGCCGAGGGTGCGCCTCCGGGCCTGGGAGCGCCGATTTACGGCAAGCTTGATGCCGATCTCGCTGGCGCGCTGATGTCGATCAACGCGGTCAAGGGCGTCGAAATCGGCGACGGCTTTGCCGTGGCTTCCATGTCGGGGGAGGCGAACGCTGACGATATGCGGATGCGCGACGGCATCGTGCAATTCCCCTCCAACCACGCCGGTGGCATCCTGGGCGGCATATCGACAGGCCAGCCGATCGTGGCGCGGTTCGCGGTCAAGCCGACAAGCTCGATCCTGACGCCGCGCCAATCGGTTGATCGCTTCGGGCAGCAGATCGAGATCATGACCAAGGGTCGCCATGATCCGTGCGTAGGCATCCGGGCTGTGCCGGTGGGCGAAGCGATGGTGGCGTGCGTCCTGGCGGATCATGTGCTGCGGCAACG
>CAXTXZ010000264.1:0-5977 GCA_964248015.1 uncultured Rhodopila sp.
GGCACCTCCATCTTCACCAACCTGCCGGTCACCCACATGATCGCGCAGCGGATCGAGCCCACCGTCTCCCTGATGGCACTGACGTTGGTCCTGTCCCTCGCGTTCGCCATCCCGATGGGCGTGCTCGCCGCCTGGAAGCACGGCACCTGGATCGACCGCGGCGTCATGGTCACGGCGGTCCTGGGTTTCTCCACCCCGGTCTTCGTCGTCGGCTACGTGCTCGCCTATGTCTTCGCGCTGCGGCTCGACTGGCTGCCGGTGCAGGGCTTCACCTCCATCAGCGTCGGCGTCCTGCCGTTCCTGAGAAACCTGATCCTGCCCTCCGTGGCGTTGGGCCTGGTCTACATGGCGCTGATCGCCCGCATCACCCGCGCCACCATGCTGGACGTGCTGTCACAGGACTACGTGCGCACCGCCAAGGCCAAGGGCGTCGGCCAAAACGGCATCCTGTTCGTCCACGCGCTGAAAAACGCCGCGGTGCCGATCATCACCATCGTCGGCATCGGCTTCGCCTCGCTGATCGGCGGCGCGGTCGTCACCGAAAGCGTCTTCGCCATCCCCGGCCTCGGCCGTCTGACGGTCGATGCCATCCTGCGGCGCGACTACCCCGTCATCCAGGGCGTCGTGCTGCTGTTCAGCTTCGCCTACGTGCTGGTCAATCTGGGCGTTGACCTCCTTTACACGTTGTTCGACCCGAGGATCAGGTATTGAGCGCAACAACCCCCAACCAGACCGAACCCCGCTTCGGCCGGCTGCGCTACCAGGATCAAGACCTCGCGCGCTATCCTGCGGCGCCCGCCCTGCCGGGCATCCTGCCGGTCCCCAAGCAACGAGGACGCGTCGCCGGCTTCATCTACCGCCACCCGACCATCTTCATCGGCGGCCTGTTGGTCACGCTGATGATTCTGATCGCGATCTTCGCCCCCTACCTGTTCACCAAGGACCCGACAGCCCTGGCCCCGGCCCGCCGCACCCGCGAACCCTCCGGCCTCTACTGGTTCGGCACCGACATGCTCGGCCGCGACGTCTATTCCCGAGTTCTCTACGGCGCGCGCGTGTCCCTGCTGGTCGGCTTCTCGGTCGCCTTGTTCGCCTCCGCCCTGGGCACGTTGATCGGCTTGGTCGCCGGCTTTGTGCGCGGCCTGGATGCCGTGATCATGCGCGTCATGGACGGCCTGATGTCGATCCCGCCGATCCTGCTGGCCATCGCCCTGATGGCGCTGACCCGCGCCTCGGTGCAGAACGTCATCATCGCCATCAGCATCGCCGAGTTCCCCCGTGTCTCCCGCCTCGTCCGCGGCGTCGTCCTGTCGCTGCGCGAGCAACCTTACGTGGAGGCCGCCATCGCCTCCGGCACCCGCGTCCCCGTCATCATCTGGAAGCACATCCTGCCCAACACCCTGGCCCCGCTGATGGTGCAGGCCACCTTCATCTGCGCCTCCGCCATGATCACCGAGGCCACGCTCTCCTTCATCGGCGCCGGCACGCCGCCGATCATCCCAAGCTGGGGCAACATCATGGCCGAGGGCAGGGCGCTCTGGCAGGTCAAGCCCTACATCGTCTTTTTCCCGGCGATCTTCCTGTCGATCACCGTGCTGGCGGTCAACCTGCTGGGCGACGGCCTGCGAGACGCGCTTGATCCTCGTCTGGCGAAGCGGCTGTAATCCGATGGCGCTGCTCGAAGTCGAAAACCTGCAAACCCATTTCGGCACAACGGATGGTGTCGTCCGCGCGGTGGAAGGCTTGTCCTTCCACATCAACGCCGGCGAAACCGTCGGCATCGTCGGCGAATCCGGCTGCGGCAAGTCGGTCACCTCCATGTCGATCCTGCGGCTGATCCAGGAGCCGCCCGGCAAGATTTCCGGCAACATCCGCTTCCAGGGCCGCGAACTGCTGAAAGCCTCCGAAGCCGAGATGCGCGACATCCGCGGCAACGACATCAGCATGATCTTCCAGGAGCCGATGACCAGCCTCAACCCGGTGCTGACCGTCGGCCGCCAGATCGGCGAGACCGTCCGCCTGCACCAGGGCATGAACGCGCGCGACGCCGAAGCCAAGGCGGTCGAGATGCTGACCCTGGTCGGCATCCCCGCCCCCGGACGCCGCGTCCGCGAGTACCCGCACCAACTGTCCGGCGGCATGCGCCAGCGCGTGATGATCGCCATGGCGCTGGCCTGCAATCCCAAGCTGCTGATCGCGGACGAGCCGACGACGGCGCTCGACGTGACGATCCAGGCGCAGATCCTGGACCTGATGCGCGACCTGAAGACCCGCCTGGGATCGGCCATCATGCTGATCACCCACGACCTCGGCGTGGTCGCCGAAATGGCGCAGCGCGTCGTCGTCATGTACGCCGGCCGCAAGGTCGAGGAAGCCGATGTCCACGACATCTTCGCCCGCCCCATGCACCCCTACACGCGCGGCCTTCTCGGCGCCATCCCAAAGCTTGGATCGTCGCTGGAGCAAGGCGCGCGAGGCAAGCTGGCCGAAATCGGCGGCCTCGTGCCAAGCCTGCGCAAGCCGATCGTCGGATGCGCCTTCGCCGGACGCTGCCCGATGGTCACCGACCTGTGCCGCAAGGTCGCCCCGGCGATCGAGCCCAAGACCTATGGCCACAGCGCGGCCTGCCATTACGCGGGGGAGACGGTGGACGCATGAGCAAGGACGTCCCGCTGCTGGAGGTCAACGCCCTCAAGAAGCACTTCCCCATCCATGGCGGCCTGATGGGCCAGGTCACCGCCAAGGTCTACGCCGTGGACGGCGTCACCTTCGACATACGCCGCGGCGAAACCCTGTCGCTGGTCGGCGAGTCCGGCTGCGGCAAATCCACCGTCGGCAAGGCGATCCTGCGGCTGTTCAGCATCACCGACGGCGAGGTCTACCTTGATGGGGAGCGCATCGACAACATGCGCGCCAGCAAGCTGAGGATGATGCGCAAGCGCGTCCAGGTGGTGTTCCAGGACCCGTTCAGCAGCCTCAACCCCCGCATGAGGGTGCGCGACATCCTCGCCGAACCGCTGATCAACTTCGGCATGGCGCAAGGCAGCCGCGACCTGACCGCCAAGGTCGAGGCGCTGATGGACAAGGTCCGCCTGCCGCGCGACGCCATCAACCGCTTCCCGCATGAGTTTTCCGGCGGCCAGCGCCAGCGCATCGGCATCGCCCGCGCCCTGGCCCCCGGCGCCGACCTGATCATCTGCGACGAGGCCGTCTCGGCGCTCGACGTCTCGGTCAAGGCGCAGATCATCAACCTGCTGGCCGACTTGCAGGACGAACTCGGCCTGGCGCTGCTGTTCATCAGCCACGACCTGGCGACGGTGGAGCACCTGACGCACCGCATCGCCGTGATGTACCTGGGCAAGATCGTCGAACTCGCCGACCGCCGCACGCTGTTCGCCGAGTCGCATCACCCCTACACGCGCGCCCTGCTCTCCGCCGTTCCCGTGCCCGACCCCACGGCGAAGCGCCAGCGCATCATCCTGACCGGCGACGTGCCCAGCCCGATCAACCCCCCGGCCGGCTGCCGCTTCCACACGCGCTGCCCCTTCGTCTTCGACCGCTGCCGGGTGGAGGAGCCGCTGCTGCGGAATGTTGGCGCGGGACACCTGTCCGCCTGCCATCTCGACGAGGTTCCCGGCGGCCAGGTGCTGCCGCACGCAGCATAATGCTTGCGTAACTGATGCGGAATCGGCTTAACCAGGGCCGGTGCCAGCGATCAGGAGCCAGCCTCGACCATGCCACCCGCATCGTTGGCGAACGCCGGCCTTGGCGGCCCCGATCCTGGCGCCCTGTTCCCCGGCCTCGCGCCGATCCGCCTGCCGGCCGGCCGGCCGATCCTGTGCACCATCATCGACGCCGAGGAAGAATTCCACTGGGGCCGCCCCGTCTCGCCGGACAACAACGCGACATCCTCGATCCGCCACCAGAAGCGCGCGCAGGAGGTGTTCGCCTGCTACGGCGTGCGCCCAACCTACCTTGTGACCTATCCGATCGCGTCGGACCCCGCCGCCGCTGGCGTTCTGCGCGACTATCTGGCGGATGGGCGCTGCGAGATCGGCGCGCAACTGCATCCCTGGGTGACGCCTCCCTTCAAAGGGGAACCTGACCAGCGCCTGTCGTTTCCCGGCAACCTGGAGCCGGCGCTGGAAAGGGAAAAACTCCACCGCCTGGTCGAGGCCGTGCGCGACAGCTTCGGCATCCAGCCGACAGCCTACAAGGCCGGCCGCTACGGGTTCGGGCCGGCGACCGCGCGCCTGCTGGAGGACGAGGGTTTCCTGGTGGACACCAGCCTGATGCCCCGCACCCGCTACACCGAACTCGGAGGGCCGGATTTTTCCGGCTTTGATTACGGCCCGTTCTGGTTCGGCGCCCGCCGCCGCCTGCTGGAACTGCCGGTTACCCGGGCGCTGACCGGTTGGCTGGGCGGCGGCTTGCCCAAGGTCTACGGCTTGGCGGAACGCAAGCCGTTCCGTCGCTTGCACACGGCGGGCCTGTTGGCGCGCGCCGGCTTGGCGGAACGCATCACCCTGTCGCCGGAAGGCTCCGACCTGGCTGCCATGCTGCGGCTGACCCGCGCGTTGCGCAAACGCGGCGAGCGCGTCTTCACCTTGAGCTACCACAGCCCCTCGCTGGCGCCGGGCAACACGCCCTATGTTCGCGACGACCGCGACCTGGCGATTTTCCTCGACCGCGTGTCCGGGTTCCTCAGCTTCTTTCGTGAGGAGCTTGGCGGCGTGTTCCTGACTGTCCGCGAGCTGCACGCGCAGCTTCAGGGCGGCGCATTGGCGGAGGGCCACATCCGTCCCGAGCCCAGCGCGCCGCATGCGACAGGGGGACCCAACCGCTGCCTGGTGGTCGCCAACACGTTCCCCCCCGTGCATGGCGGGTCTGCCATCGTCTATGACAGCCTGGCGCGCTTCGGCGCCGGCCGCGTTTCGGTGCTGGCGCCGCAAGACGATTACCGCAGCGGCTGGCCGATCCAGGGCTGGCGGGAGTTCGACCGGCGCGCGCCTTTCAAGGTCCACCGCCTTCGGCTGCTCCGCACCTGCCTGCTGCCCGATGACGCGGACCTCCGGCAACGCCTCCTTGGCCTGGCGGCGGATCTGGTTATCCGCGTGTCGGTGTTGCGCGCCATCAGCCGCATCGCGCGGACCGAGAACATCGCCGTGCTTTGCATCGGCGAACTCGTGGCGGGCGGCTGGCTCGCCGCTGCCTGTTGGCGGCTGTTCGGCCTGAGGAGCCTGATCTACATCCACGGCGAGGAAATCAGCACCCGCACCCGCTACGACGAAGGCGGCCAGCGCCGCCGGCGAGCCCTCGCCGCCGCGCACGGCATCGTCGCCGTCAGCCGCTTCACCCGGCAAACGCTGATCGACGCTTTCGATGTCCCGGCCGCGAAGGTCGAGCTTGTCTCCAACGGCGTCGATCTCGCCCGGTTCGTCCCGCGGCCCCGGCCGCCGCACCTGGTGGCGCGCTACGGCCTGGCCGGCCGCCCCGTCTTGCTGACCATCAGCCGGTTGTACGCCCGCAAGGGCATCGACCGCGTGATCGAAAGCCTTCCCGCCATCGTCCGCCAGTCCCCCGACATCGTCTACCTGATCGTGGGGGAGGGGTCGTATCGCCCCACCTTGGAAAATCTCGTCGCCCAGCATGGCCTTGGCCGCCACGTCGTGTTCGCCGGCGCTGTCGCCGATTACGAACTGACCGATCATTACAGCCTGGGCGACGTCTTCGTCATGGCCAACCGGCGGATGCCGGACGGCGAAACCGAGGGCTTCGGCCTGGTCTTCCTTGAGGCGAACGCGTGCGGCCTGCCGGTGATCGCCGGCCGCGACGGCGGCAGTGTGGACGCCGTGACGGACCAGTTGAACGGCTTGCTGGTCGACGGCAACGATCCTGTCGCTATCGCCGAGGCGGTCAACCGCCTGTTCGCCGACGACGCCTTGCGCCAACGCCTGCGCGCGGGTGGGGCGAAGGT
>CAXTXZ010000265.1:0-4414 GCA_964248015.1 uncultured Rhodopila sp.
GTCCCACCCGGCATCGCGCGCGACCTCGGCCGCGCCGCTGACGCCGGCGGCCGGGCCTGAAAGCAGCGCCGCCACCGGGCGTTCGCGCAGGCTCGCGGCGAGTTCCGCGCCGCCGTTGGAGCGGGCGATCCGGGCGGGCGTGTCGATCCGGCGGTGCCGCAGGCCGGAAACCAGGCGTTCGACGTAGCCCTCGATCATCGGCCGGATGCTCGCGTTGATCGCGGTGAGCACCCCGCGTTCGTATTCCCGCGCCTGCGGCCAGACGTCGCTGGAGAGTTCCACCCGCAGCGTCGCCCCGATGGCGTCGCGGGCGGCGCGTTCATGCGCGGGGTTGCGGTAGCTGTGCAGGAACAGGACAACGGCGGTCCCAACCCCGGCGGCGGCCAACTCGGCGGCGGCGCGGGTCACCGCCGCGACGTCGAGCGGTTCGACTTCGCCGCCGCCGGCGTCGATCCGGCCGCCGATCTCGCGCACCAGCGCGCGCGGGACCAACGGCTGGGGGCGGCGGGAGTCGAAGCGCATCGGGTGCGGGATCGCCAGGCGCTGCAACTCGAACAGGTCGCGGAACCCGGCGGACACGAGCAGGCCCACAGCGGCGCCCTTGCGCTCGATCAGGGCGTTGGTGGCGACCGTGCTGCTATGCGTGTGGACGGTGTCGTCCCAGGTTTCGGCCAGCAGGCTGGCCTGGATCTCGTCAACGCCGCCCAGGATGCTGGCGCCGGGATGGGATGGTGTGCTGGGGACCTTGAAGCAGTGCAGCTCGCCCGCGCCGGTGATCAGCACGAAGTCGGTGAAGGTGCCGCCGACGTCGGTGCCGAGGATGCTGGATGGGCCTGGCATGGGAACCTTTCTTGGCATCGACAGGGGACGCTGGCGGACGCGCTCCTGGGTGGGCACGTTCTTGAATGCAAAGCAAAGGCCAAAACGGCGGAGTTGCCAAGGCCGGCGCCATGGCGCGACGCGGTGCCCCCCTGCGTCGCGGCGTCGCGTCCAGCCATGCCCGCTTCCAAGAATCCCGCCGGCGGCGAAAACGGTTTCGGCCAGCCACGGGACGATGACAGAAACGGGACGATGACAGAAACGGGACGATGACGGGCAGCCGATCGCATGGCATGAGCCGGCTCACGCGCGCAGGTTCTCGCGCAGCGTCCGGCCTTCATACCGCGTCCGCGCCAGGCCCCGCCGTTGCAGCTCCGGCACGACGGCTCGGCCGAACTGCTCGTAGCAGCCAGGAAACGTCGTCGGCGTCAGCACGAAGCCGTCGCAGCCGCCACTTTCGAACATCGCCTGCAACTGGTCGGCGATATCGGCTGGCGTGCCCACCACCTGCGGGCACAGCTCGCTGACCGCGAACCGCTTCGCGGCGTCGCCCAGGGTCAGCCCCTCGCTGCGGGTGCCTTGCAGGATGACATCGAGCGACCCGCGGGACCCCTCGCTGATCGCCACGTCCCGCAGCGGCTGGTGCAGCGGGTAGTCCGACAGGTCGGCGCCGATATGGGCTGACATCAGCGCCAGCCCCAGTTCGGGATCGACCAGGTCGTTCAGGTAGGCAGCCTTCTCCTGGGCCACGGCGCGGGTTTCCCCAATGACCGGATCGACCGAGACCAGGATCTGGCATTCCTCCGGCCGTCGGCCGCGCCTGTCCATGCGGGCGTGGATGTCGGAGCGGAACGCCTGCATGTCTGGAATGGCGTGCTGCAAGGTGAACACGATCTCGGCCCAGCGTGCCGCGAAGTCGCGTCCGCGCGGCGAACTGCCGGCCTGCATCAGCACCGGCCAGCCCTGGATGCCGCGCGGCACGGTGAGCGGGCCACGCGTCCGGACATGTTTGCCGGCGTAATCGACGCGATGCACCTTGGCCGCGTCGGCGAAGCGGCCCGAGGCCTTGTCGATGATCAGCGCATCCGGCTCCCAACTGTCCCACAGCCTGGTGCAGGCCTCGACCACCTCATCGGCAATGTCGTAACGCTCGTCGCGCGGCGTCGGCGCCAGGCCGAAATTCGCCCATTGCGGGCTGCTGGAGGTGGTGACGATGTTCCACGCCATCCGCCCGGCGCTCAGGTGATCCATCGTGGCGAAGGTGCGCGCGGTCTGGAAGGCATGCACGAAGCTGGAGGACACCGAAACCCCAAGCCCGATATGCCTCGTCACGCGCGCCATCTGCGCCGCCACCGGCATCGGGTCGAGCAACCCCATCTGGCCGCCTCGCGACAGCACGGCTTCGTAACTGCCCTTGTAGAAATCCATCAGCGCCAGGATGTCGGCGAAGAACAGCGCGTCGAAAAACCCTGCCTCCAGCACGCGGGCGATGTGCTCGTAATATTCGGGCGTCAAAAAGGAATTATCCGTCTCGGGATGGCGCCACATGCCGTGGTGGTGCGCGGTGGGACCGGCGAGCAGAAAGGCAACCAGGCGCATCCGGCGGCGAACCATTGGCTTGACTCCACGGCGATGACGCGAAACCAGCAAACCGTGTGCCACGACCGGGGTGGCATGACGCTTGCCTTTGCATTTCCATCCGTGCCGAACGGGTTGTTCTGACCTACAGGAGACGCCATGACCCTTGGTTCCACCAGACGCGGCCTGGCCGTTGGCGCCGCCGCCGTGCCGGCTGCCTTCCTTGTCGGCGCCGCCCACGCGCAAGGTTCCGGCGGCACCCTGGAGCGGGTGGCCAGCAGCAAGCGGTTGCGCATGGCGGTGGTGTCCGGCAGCCCGCCTTACTTCGTGAAGGATCTTGCCAGCGGGGCCTGGAGCGGCGCCGCGGTGGAAATGGCCAAGGGCATCGCCAGTGTCTGGGGCGCCGAGCTGGTGTTCGTCGAGACGACGTTCGGCAATTCCGTGCTCGACCTGCAAGCCAACAAGGTCGATATCGCGTTCGCGCTGAACCCGACCCCGCAACGCGCGCTGTCGATCGGCTTCACCCGCCCCTACATCGTGGCGCCCTTTGGCTGCCTGGCGAAACCGGGTTTCGCGCCGACAACCTGGGCCGACCTCGATAAGCCGGACATCCGGATCGCCTTCGACCTGGGTTCGCTGCATGAAACCTGCGCTCGGCGCTTCGCCCCGAAAGCCCAACTGACAGGCTATAAAAGCATCGACGAATGCGTGCTGGCGCTACAGGCGGGGCGGGTGGATGCGGAGGTCATCGCGGCCACGATCGGGCTGGCCACGGTTGGCAAGAACCCCGGCCTTGGCCCCTATCATCTGCTCGGCACGCCAACCGTGTCGCTGCCAAGTTGCTACGGCATCCAGCGGGAGCCGGACACGCGTTTCAGGGAAGTCGTGGACGCCTGGATCGACTTCAATCGCGGGATCGGCACCATTCGCGAGCAAATGATCAGCGGCCTTGCCCTGACCGGAGTGAAACCGGATCAGGTGCCGGCTGAACTCAGCTACTAAAGCGGATCGCCGGGGCCGCAAGGTCCGGAGGCGTGAATCCGCTTGGGAAAGCAATGAGCTACAACGCATCGCAGTCCCAACTGGGCCGCGGTGCGCTGTAGCCTCGGTTGTCGTGCGTGAGTGCTGCTGGGGCAGCGACACGGCCGCGCATGCCTACAGCCTGGACAAGGCAATGAGGATGTATGCCCGCGTCAGGCATCTCGATCAGGTCACGGCAATGCTTCAGGACTGACAAGGCCGCCGGCAACGGGAACGGCAAGGTCCCGAGGGCGCGGCGGCGTCGGCATTGCCTCGACAGGGTGTCGGCCGCTGTCGCATGGGCATCCGGTGATGCCGCCTTCGGCCGGGCCGGCGCCGCCGATTCAGCCTTGCTAGCCGCCCCCCGGACCGGCAGTCTTGCCTTGGGCGTGCTTGTCCTGGGCATGCCTGTCCTGGGCATGATTGGAAAAAGACGATGCGGTTTGGCTGGTTGACCCTGGCGCTGTCGCCAACGCCCGATGAGGACGCTGCCCGGATCGAGCATCAGATCGAGCAGGCCTGCGCCGCCGAAGCCTTGGGTTTCAGCGATGTCTGGCTGACCGAGCACTATTTCACCGGCGAAAGCGTCTACAACGACGCGCTGCTTTTCGCCGCCGCGCTGGCGATGCGAACCACCCGTGTCCGCATTGGGTTTGCAGTCGTGCAGATGCCGTTCCATCACCCGATCCGCCTGGCGACTCAACTGGCGCTGCTGGACAATCTCAGCAAGGGCCGTATCGACGTCGGCATCGGCAAGGGGACCGTCTTCAACGAGTATGAGTTCGTCGGCCATGGCCTGCGCAGCGACGACAGCCGCGAACGCATGGCCGAGGCGACGGAGGTGCTGGAACGGGCCTGGCGGGAAACGCCGCTGGTCTACGAAGGGAAGTATTTCAACCTGCGCATGCCGGAGCTGCGGGGCCCGCCCGGGGGCGCGGCGGGGGCCCCCCGCGGGGCCCGCGGGGGGGCGCCCGGGGGCGGTGGGGGCAGGGGGGGC
>CAXTXZ010000265.1:4424-5937 GCA_964248015.1 uncultured Rhodopila sp.
GCCCCGGCCGGTGCAGCAGCCGGGGCCGCCGATCTGGCGCAGCGTGATCTCGCCAGGGTCCTTTGCCGAATGTGGGCGCCTCGGGCTTCCGATCCTGACGTCCCGGCTGCCGGTCGCGCGCATCAAGGAGCGCTGGCAGCTTTATGAAGCCGGCATCGCCGAGGGTGGGCACGGCGCGTGCGCTCGGGAAAAGCTGCTGTCGCAGGCCGCGCTTTGGCGGAACGTCTATGTCGCGGAGACTGACTCGCAGGCCGAGGACGAGCTTTCTGTCCTGTTGCTGCGCACACGGGCGCACATGATGCATGTCCGTCACGAGTACAACCCGCCGGATTTTCGTATCGAGCCGGTCATGCTCAACCCGTGGACTGATCCCGCTGTCGGCGAGTCGGAGGCGCTGGCGTTCGTGCTCGCGACCGGCTCGTTGCACGGGTCCGCGGCGCGGGTGCGGGAGCAGGTGGCTGAGCTGCGCGATGTCGGCGTCCGGCATCTGCTGTGCCAGACCGGCTTTGGCGACATGAGCCAGGAACAGAACCTGCTGTCGATGCGCCGCTTCGGCGAGCAGGTGATGCCGGCGTTTCAGTCCTGACGCTTGATCGACGGCGGCCAGGCAGCGGCCATGGCGCAGCGCAATCCCAACTGGGCCGTGATGCGCCATGGCCATGGAAAGCCCGGACCGCCGAACGTTGACAGCGCCTCACGCCTTTCGAAGCCTTCTCCGCGAACTCTGCGCCCCGCTCCGCGCCCTCTGCGTACGAAAGCGGCTGTTCGACCGGACGCCGCCCCTGAACGCGCGCACGGCCTGCGGGACAGCAACCGTCCCGCAACCGCCTGCCTGAGGCTCAAGCCGGTTCAAGCGATCGCCCTGGGTTGCCGCCGTCGAAAGCTTGACAAACGCCAAGGACAAATGAAACCTGTCCAGCCGTTAGTGGCAATTGCCCGACACTTTGTCATGCCGTGCGCCCTGCCCTCTTCAGGCAAGGTGGACCCCTTGACCAGGATTACCGGAAGCGGCGGTCACGATCGGCCAAAATGGCTGGTCAGGATCAGCGGAATGCGCAGCCTGGCGCGGCATTCCGCCAGTCGCCCTTCTTTTGGAAAGGATCATCATCTGGCTGCACCGGATTGAGCCGAACAGGAGACAAAATGCGCGTCACACAGGTCGATGAGGAAAAAGCGGTTCGCGAGAAAGCCTACTTCTTCTGGCAGCGTGAAGGATGTCCGGACGGACGGGCAGAGGAGCATTGGCAGCGGGCAACGGAGGAGAATGAAATGGAGGATGAGGAACGGGTCCTCGCCGGCCGCCATGACGCCAACATTCCCGCCATGCTGACGCAGGACGTTCCGGGCGGCTGAGGCGAGAGACCGCCTGCCCTGCTGCCTTCAGCTCCCTTGCCATGTGAAACGCCGCCTTCTTGCTGGCGGCGATCCGCGTCACCTTTCCCGTGGCCAGGTTGCGGCATGTGCGCGCCGAGCGATCCTTCGCTTCAAGGATGCCGAGGCCACTGATGCAATC
>CAXTXZ010000266.1:0-5924 GCA_964248015.1 uncultured Rhodopila sp.
GCGCGCGCCGACGGCATCGTGCTGGCCGACGTGATCGACCGCCTGGTCAGCAAGTTTGGATAAGGCAACCCTTGCCGCCGAGGCTCTCGGCGCCAGGCTGCCGCCGTTGCTGGTCGCGGCGGATCGTGTCGCGTCAACCGTGGCGCAAGGCGTGCACGGCCGCAGGCGCGTGGGGCAAGGCGACAGTTTCTGGCAGTTCCGGCGGTTCGTTTCGGGCGATGCGCTGGCCCGGATCGACTGGCGCCAGTCGGCGAAGTCCAGCGCGGCGGCCGGCATGGCGCAATCGGGCCGCGACGCGCCGGAAGGCTGGTTCATCCGGGAAACCGAGTGGGAGGCTGCGCAGACCGTGTGCCTGTGGCGCGATGCCTCGGCCTCGATGCGCTGGCGGTCGCGTCAGGTGGCGACGGAAAAGCGTGAACGGGCCGACCAGCTGCTGCTGGCCCTGGCGTCGCTGCTGCTGCGTGGCGGCGAACGGGTGATGATGATGCACGGCGACGCCCGTCCCATCGCCAGCCGAGGCGGGCTGGAGCGGCTGGTCGGGGAACTGGATCGGACAGGCCATGACGACAATGGATTGCCCCCCGCCGTGCGCCTGCCGCGGCATGGCTCGGTTGTGCTGTTCAGCGACTTCCTGTCGCCTCTGGAAGAGATGCAAAGGCTGATCGGCGGGTTCGCCTCGGTGCCGGTGAGGGGATACCTGCTGCAGATCCTTGATCCGGCGGAAACCGCCCTGCCCTACCAGGGCCGTGTCCGGTTCCGGGGCCTGGAAAGCGACGGCGACGCGTTGATCCCGCGCGTTGAGTCGATCCGTGACGCATATGCCCAGCGCCTGAAGGCGCAGCAGGACGGCCTGGCGACGATCTGCGCCACCGCCGGCTTCGGCTTCGGCGTTCATCACACCGACCATCCGCCTGAGATGGCCTTGCTGACGCTCTACACCGGATTGGCAACCCGATGATCCTTGCCGCTCCCTGGGTGTTGCTTGGCCTGCTTGCCCTGCCGCTGCTGTGGTGGCTGATCCGGGTGACGCCGCCTGCGCCACGCTCGGAAATCTTTCCCGCCATCCGCTTCCTGCTCGGGCTGAACGCCACCGAGGAAACCCCTGCCCGCACGCCGCCCTGGCTGCTGGCGCTGCGTTTGGCGGCGGCGGGACTGGTGGTGGTCGCCCTGGCGCGGCCAGTGCTGGATGCGGGGACGGCGCTGGCCGGCAAAGGCCCGGTCCTGCTGGCGATCGACAATGGCTGGGCGGCGGCGGACGACTGGGCGCAGCGCAAGCAGGCCGCCGGGGCGCTGCTCGACCGGGCGGAGCGGGCCGGACGCAAGGCCGCGCTGCTGGCAACCGCGCCCGACAGCGGCGGCGGTCCCGTCGCCGTGTCCGCCACCATGCCCGTCGCCGACCTGCGCGCTCGGCTTGCGGCGATGCAGCCGCAGCCCTGGCCGTCCGACCGTGCCGCCGCCACCCAGGCGCTGCAAGCCTGGCGCGACAACGCCGGCGCGTCTGTTGTCTACGTCGCCGACGGCCTGACGGATGGCGACGGCTTTGACGCCTTCGCCGCCGCCCTGCGCGCTGTCGGCCCGGTGACGGAACTGTGCTGCGACATCGCCTCGTCGCCCCTGTTGCTGCCGCCAAGCAGCGAGGCCGACCGGCTGGTGATCCATCTGGCGCAGGCGCCTCGCGCCGTGGCGATCCAGGCGAGCGTGCTGGCGCAAAGCGGCGACGGCCGCACCCTGGCACGCACCGACATCAATGTCCCGGCCGGCGCGTCGGTCGCCTCCGGCCCCATTGCCCTGCCGCCGGAACTGCGCAACCGGCTCAGCCGGCTGGTGCTGGAAGGGCCGCCCAGCGCCGGCCGCGTCGTGCTGCTGGATGAGCGCTGGCGGCGGCGGCCCGTGGGGCTGCTGGCCGGCGACCTCGCGAGCGCCGACACGCCGTTCACCGGGTCGGTTTATTTCTTGCGCCGCGCGCTTGACCCTTTCACCGAACTGCGCGGCGGCGACACGTCCAGCCTGCTGAAGCGGGATATTTCCGTGCTTGTGCTGGCGGATCGCCCGCTGCCGCAGGGCGCTGAGCGCGACGCGCTGGCGGAATGGGTGCGCAGGGGCGGGTTGCTGATCCGCTTCGCCGGCCCGCGCACGGCCGAGGCCGCCGCCAACGACACCGATACCCTGTTGCCGGTGCGGCTGCTGGCCGGCGACCGCCAGTTGGGCGGCGCGCTGTCCTGGAGCCAGCCCGCGGGCCTGGCCGCTTTCCCGCCGACCTCGCCGTTCGCCGGCCTGGAGAACAGCAACGAGGTCAAGGTCAACCGGCAGGTGCTGGCCGAACCAAGCGCCGAACTGGCAGGCCATACCTGGGCGGCGCTGGAGGATGGCACGCCGCTGGTGACCGAAACGACACTGGGCGCCGGCCGCATCGTGCTGTTCCATATCACCGCCAACGCCGACTGGTCCAACCTGCCGCTCGCCGGCCTTTTTGTCGACATGCTGCGCCGTCTGGTCCAGCTATCGGTCGGTGTCGCCGCCACGCAAGGCACTGCGATGCTGGCGCCGGCCGAGACGCTGGACGGATTCGGCCTGCTGAACCAGCCGCCGCCCACGGCGACCGGTTTGCAGGCCGACAAATTCACCTCGACCCCGGTGTCGGCGCGGCATCCGCCTGGGCTTTACGGGCCTGAGAGTGGGCGACAGGTGCTGAACCTTGGCACGGCGCTGTCGGCGCCTGAGCCCGCGCCGCCGATCGCGGGCGCGACACTTGAAACGGCTCGTGGCTCCGTGCGGGAGCGTGCGCTGGGGCCGCTTTTGCTGGCGCTCGGGATGCTTCTGCTCTGCCTGGACATGGTGATCTCTCTCGCGTTGCGGGGCTTGTTGAAACCTCGGGTGTCGGCGACCGCCGCTGTTCTCTTGTTGCTGAGCCTGCCTGCCGCGCATGCGCTTGACGCCTCGCCCAGTCCCGCGACGGACACGAGGCTTGGCTATATCCTGTCCGGCGACGCGCAGGTGGACGCCATCGCCAAGGCCGGGCTTGAGGGTCTGTCAGAATACGTGAACCGCCGCACCGCCGCCGCGCTGTTTGAACCGGACGCGATTGAGCCGGGGCAGACCGACCTCAGCCTGTATCCGATGCTGTACTGGCCGATCATCGCCGACGCGCCGCTGCTGACCAGTGCGCAGGCCGCCGCCTTGAACGACTACATGGCGCGCGGCGGCATCATCCTGATCGACACGCGCGACGCCGGATCAGGCGCCGGCTTCGCGCCTGGCACCGAGGACGCGCTGCGCCGCATCGCCCGCAGCCTGAGCGTGCCTCCCCTGGCGCCCCTGACTGGCGAGCATGTGCTGTCGCGGTCCTTCTACCTGCTGCCGGACTTTCCCGGACGCTTCACTGGCGACACGGTCTGGGTGCAGCGCGACCAGGACCGCACCAATGACAGCGTCAGCCCGGTGATCATCGGCGGCAACGACTGGGCGGCGGCGTGGGCGATCACGCCTGACGGCAACAATCCTTACGCGGCGATCCCAGGAGGACAGCGGCAACGCACCCTGGCGTATCGTTTTGGGGTGAATCTGGTGATGTACGCGCTGACCGGCAACTACAAGGGCGATCAGGTGCACGTGCCGGCCATCCTGCAGCGGCTTGGCCAGTGATGCGCCCGGAACAGGCCATCGCCGCCCTGCGCTTCGATCCGCTGCTGCCGGTGTGGGTCCTGGCGGTCCTCGGCGCGCTGTCGCTGGCCGTCGTGGGACTGGGCCTGTGGCGGCGCGGCCGGGGCACGCTGTGGCGGCTGGCCGCCTTCGCCGTGCTGCTGCTGTGGCTGGCCGGCCCCCGGCTGGTGCAGGAAACTCGCCAGTCGCTGCGTGATGTCGGCTTGCTGGTGGTGGACCAGTCGGCCTCCATGCAGGTCGGCGAGCGGAGGCGTCTGGCCGAAGCGGCGCGCCAGTCCATCGAGGCCCAGGCGGCGCGCCTGCCGGACCTGGAACTGCGTACGGTCACGGTGCCGGAAGCGGGCAACGCCGGCACGCGGCTGTTTGCCGAGGTCGATCGCGCGCTGGCCGACATCCCGCGTTCCCGGCTGGCCGGCACCATCGCCATCACGGACGGTCAGTTGCATGACGTGCCGCAAGCGACACCCGGAGGCGCGCCGCTGAACCTGCTGCTGACCGCGCGTGACGAGGAAACCGACCGCAGGCTGCGCGTTGTCGAGGCGCCCGGCTACGGCATCGTCGGCAAGTCGGTCATCCTGCGGGTCGTCATTGACGATCTGGGCACGACCGGACGCACCGGCCCCGCCACCCTGACCGTGCGCCGCGATGGCCAGCCGTTCCATGTCGCGAGCGTGCCGGTCGGCACCGAGCAGTCAATCGAGGTGCCGATCACCCGCGCCGGCCCCACTGTGATCGAGATGTCCGCCAATCCGCTGCCTGGCGAAGTCTCGCAACTGAACAACCGTGCGGTGGTGGAGATCAACGGCGTCCGCGACCGGCTGCGCGTGCTGCTGATCTCGGGCGAGCCGCACCAGGGCGAGCGCACGTGGCGGCGGCTGCTGAAAGCCGATCCGTCCGTTGACTTGGTGCATTTCACCATTCTGCGCCCGCCGGAGAAGGACGACCGCACGCCGCTGAACGAACTGGCGCTGATCGCCTTCCCGGTGCGCGAACTGTTTGTCGACAAGATCGGCGAGTTCGACCTGATCATCCTCGACCGTTTCCAGAACCGCGGCCTCCTGCCGCTGCCTTATCTGGCGAACATCGCCAACCGGGTGCGCCAGGGCGGCGCCTTGCTGATGAGCGTGGGACCGGAGTTCACCGGCGCGACCTCATTGGCCGCGACGCCGTTGGGGCAGGTGCTGCCCGGCGGCCCGGCGCGCGGCAACGCCGTGGTCGATGGCCCGTTCCGCCCTGTTGTCTCCGAGCTGGGCCAGCGCCACCCGGTCACCGAAGGGCTGCCTGGCGCCAACCCGCCGGGCGACCAGGCGAAGCCGCCTGAGTGGGGACAATGGCACCGACGGATCGAACCCGGCCCGGTGAACGGCGAAGTGCTGCTGCGTTCAACCGACGGGCAGCCTCTGCTGGCGCTGGACCGCGCCGGCCAAGGCCGCACCGCGCTGCTGCTGTCGGACCAGATCTGGCTGTGGTCGCGCGGCCATGAGGGCGGCGGTCCGCAAGCCGAGTTGCTGCGCCGCATCGCCCATTGGCTGATGCAGGAACCAGAACTGGAGGAGAACGCGCTGACCGCCCGGGTGGTGGACGGGCAGCTGCGGATCGAAAGCCGCTCCACCGATTCCGGACCGCCAGTGGACGTGGCGGTAACGGACCCGGACGGAAAAACCGAGACGGTTCCGCTGCACGAGGACCAGCCCGGACGCGCAACGGCCGCTCGGCTGGCGCCGGTGCCGGGCGTGTGGCGGGTGACGCAGGGGGCTCGGGCGGCCTACGCCGCGGCGGGAGCGGCCAATCCGCCGGAACTGGCCGACCTGCGGGCGACGGCCGGCGTGGCCGGGCCGTTGGCGCGGGCCTCGGGCGGAGGCGTCCATTGGCTGGCCGGCGCCGACGTGCCGGAACTGCGGCGGACCGAGGAAGACAGAGCGGCGTCAGGCAGCACATGGATCGGCTTGCAACGGCGGCACGATCATGTGGTGACCGGCGTGGCGGCGCTGGAGCTGCTTCCCGGCTGGGTCTCGCTTCCCATCATGCTCGGCCTGCTGGTGCTGGCTTGGCGGCAGGAAGGGCGTTGAACCCTGCCGCTTACCGCCGCAGCGCCTCCGGATTGGTGACGCGAACCGGAACGCCCTCCAGGAATCCCAACGCGTTCTCGATCATCTGCGGGTAGAAGCCGTCCCAGGTTTCCTTGACGCAATAGCCCAGATGCGGGCTGAGCACCGTGTTCGGCGCGGTTCGCAGCGGGTGATCGACCGCCAGAGGCTCCCGGT
>CAXTXZ010000267.1:0-1490 GCA_964248015.1 uncultured Rhodopila sp.
TGCGCAGCGACGGCGTGCGCGTCAACATCTTCCGCCAGGTGCTGCAAGGCGGCCAATGGGTGGATTCAACCGTCTCCGAACAAACGGTGGGCGACATCGAGAACAAGGTTCTGGCCCGTGCCCGCCGCATGCGCGAGCAGTTGCAAGCCAGCAGCTAGAGCAGATCCCGTTCAGGTTGCCTGCCTGAACGGGTGAGGATGCTCGCTGAAACAATGTGCCAGGGTTTTTCCGTGAGCCAATGCGAACGGAAAAGCTCTAAGTTCCGGCCAGCACGGCATAGGCGGCAGCCTGGGTTTCCGCCTTGCGCAGTTTCGCCAGCACCGTTGCGTCGCGGAACTTGCGCGATACCGCCGCCAGCGCGGTGACATGCGGCATTGCGGGCGCGATCGGTATAAGCAGGACGAACACAAGGTCAACAGGCTTGCCGTCGATGGCATCGAACTCGATGGGACGGGCAAGGCGCAGGCAAAGGCCCAAGTAATCCCAGAGCCCTTCAACGCGGGCATGCGGCAGGGCGAAGCCAGCGCCAAGGCCGGTTGAACCGAGCTGCTCACGACTCATCAGGGCTTGTTCGATGGCGGATCGCTGAAGCGCCGGGGCGGCGCGCTCCAGCAGCCGAGCCGCTTCCGCGAGAAGAAGCGTTTTATCGCGCGGACGGATGTCAAGCACGACGTGATCCTGGGTGAGGAAATCAGCGATATCCATCAGGGTGATAAAGTCCTAGATCAATGCCTGAACGCGTTCACGCGCTGCGGCGCCATTGCATGCCATCGTCCAGGGCTTCGCAAGGTGGCTTGGCCTGATCTGCCATCAAGGCGAGCTTGACTGCGCCGGATCATTAGCAGTGCGGAAATGTGCGACACTCTTGGCGACCTTACGTTGTGAAACCCAAAGGCTACAGAGCATGCCGACACAACAGGCCCGAGGTCCAGTCACCCCGGCGTAATCCACCAGCAGGCCCAACAAGCCCTGCCTGACGACGGAAGGACGCGCGGCAGGTCCCAACGATCCTGAGGGTCCACAACATAGGCGCCCTCAGGATAGTCGTGTCCCGGTTTCACTCGTTCATCCGCAAGCGATAGCCGACGCCGGTTTCGGTGAGGATATGGACGGGCCGTTCGGGATTCGCCTCGATCTTTTGGCGCAGGGCACGAATGTAGATACGCAGATACTGCACGTCGGTGTCGGCTCCCCAAACTTCGCGCAGGATCATCCTGTGTGTCAGCACTTTGCCGGCGTGCTGCACCAACAGGCGCAGCACGGCATATTCGCGCGGCGAGAACTTCACCTCCTCTCCGCGCACCGTGACGATGCGGCGCACCAGGTCGACAGCAAGGTCGCCGCCGCGGAACACGGGGGCCTCGCCCTCGCGTTGCAAGCGATGCCGCTGGGCTGCCCTGATGCGTGCCAGCAGCTCATCGATGCCAAAGGGCTTGGTGACGTAGTCATCCGCGCCAAGGTCAAGCGCGTCAACCTTGGCGGCCTCGTCG
>CAXTXZ010000267.1:1590-5910 GCA_964248015.1 uncultured Rhodopila sp.
TTCGCCCGCTGGCGAGGCGCCCACAGGCCATCATGCCGTGATTTCCTCCTCCGGCGGCAGGGCGTTGACCGGCACCGGCAGGGTGATGTCGAACATCGCGCCGGGTCTGTCGATGCGGTTGTGGGCGGTGATGGCGCCGCCCATGGCCTCAACAAAGCCTCGGCAGATGGCCAGCCCAAGCCCCGTGCCGGCTCGGCGGCGGTCGGCGCCATTGGCGCGGTGGAATTTCTCGAAGATGCGCTGGAGGTCGGCGTCCGGGATGCCCTCGCCTTCGTCCAGGACACGCAGCGTCACCGTGTTCCCAGCCTGCCACGCCTTCAGCGTGATCAGGGAGCCTTCGGGGGCATGCTTGGCCGCATTGTCCAGCAGATTGAAAAGAACCTGCTCGAACAGCACCATGTCCAGCGCCAGCAACGGCAGGTCAGCCGGCAGATCGACCTCAACCGGGTGGCCTTCCAGGATTTTCCCGGCGCGATGAAGCGCGGCCCCGAGCACGTCGGACAGCACGGTCAGGCCGGCGCGCGGACGCAGCGCGCCGGATTCCAGCCGGGTCATGTCCAGCAGGTTGCCGATGAACCGGTTCAGCCGGTCGGCCTCGTCAATGATCGTGCCCAGCAGGGACTGCTTGGTCGCCTCGTCCAGCATGGCGTCCTGCGACCGCAGGCTGCTGGCCGACCCAAGGATGGACGCGAGCGGCGTGCGCAGGTCATGCGAGATCGAGGTCAGCAGGGCCGCGCGCAGCCGGTCCGTTTCCACCTCCAGCCGAGCCAGGTGAAGGTCGCGCGCCAGGTTGACCCGCTCGATCGCCAGCGCCGCCTGGTTGGCCAGGGCGTCCAGCAGCCGCTGCTGGTCCGTCGTCAGGAGCGGTCCTGGCTCATCCCGGATGATGCCGACAACGCCAAGCGGCCCGCGGCCCGTGCGTATCGGCTGGAACAGCCACTTGCCGCCAGGCAGCGTGTCCGAGCCGCGGCCGGCGATATGGTCCTTCTCCCAGCACCACTTGGCGGCGGCGAGGTCGGCTTCGTCCAGCATGTCCTCCGGCGGGAAGCCGGCGCGGACCGCGATCGTGTCCTTTTCGGGAAGCAGCAACACGACACGGACCTTCAGCATCAGCGCGATCTGATGCGCGGTGGCCCAGAGCAGGTCGTCCAGGGTGACGGCGACGGCAAGCTTGCGGCTGAACTGGTAAAGCTCGTCCGTGGTCCGGGCGCGCAGCCTTGCGGCCAGCGCCTGCCCCCGGACGCGGGCCGCGAGGTTGCTGGCGATCACGGCGACAACCGCGAAGAAGAACAGCGCGACGACGTTTTCCGGATCGGCGATCGCAAAGGTGTAGAGCGGCGGCAGGAAGAAAAAATTATAGGCCAGCAGCGCGACGACGCAGGCGAACAGGGATGGGCCAAGCCCATGCGCCACCGCGCCGATCAGGATGGCCGTCAGGAACACCAGCGCGACGTTGGTCAGGTTCAGCAAGGAGTGCAGCGCCATCGCGACCGGGATGCTCGCCAGCACGAACAGCGTCGTGAAGACGTAGGGCCACGGGTCAGTGGCCGGTTTCGCTTCGGCCGCCGTGGCGTTGCGGCCTGGTGACGGGGCATCGGACAGCCGCCGTTCGGCCGGCGCCTCGATAACGTGGATGTTGATGCCGCCCGCCCGGTTAATCAGCCGCTGGGTGATCGAACCCGTGAGCATCTGCCGCCAGGCGCGCCGAGTGGATTTGCCGACGATCAGATGTGTCACGTTGTTGGCGCGGGCGTACTCGATGACCTGATCGGCCACATCCTGCCCCGAAATGAGCACCGGTTCCGCGCCAAGCTGCTGCGCAAGGCGCAGCGCCTCCGCCACGCTGTCCCGCTCCGCCGCGCCGCCGCCTGTCCTGGCAGCCTCCACGCTGAGCGCCGTCCACGGGGCGTGCAACTGGTCGGCCAACCGCTTGGCGTGACGCACCGTCGCGGTCGCCTTTGGGCCGCCCTGGACACACACAAGCACGCGTTCCCCGGCGGCCCAGGGGCCTTCGATGGCATGGCTGCGCATGTAGTCAACCATCTGGTTGTCGACCCGCTGGGCGGTGCGCCGAAGCGCCAGCTCGCGCAGCGCCGTCAGGTTCCCCGGCGCGAAATAATGCCGCACCGCGCGTTCCGCCTGGGTGGCGACATAGACCTTGCCGTCTTTCAGGCGCTGGATCAGGTCTTCCGGCGTCAGGTCGATCAACTCGATGTCGTCAGCCCGTTCAATCACCGAATCCGGCACCGTTTCGCGCACGCGGATGCGGGTGATGCGGGCAACGACGTCGTTCAGGCTTTCCACGTGCTGGATGTTCAGCGTGGTGTAGACATCGATGCCGGCCGACAGAAGTTCCTCGACGTCCAGGTAACGCTTCGGGTGGCGGCTGCCCGGCGCGTTGGTGTGGGCCAGCTCGTCAACCAGAACAAGCGCCGGGCGACGCGCCAGGATGGCATCCAGGTCCATCTCGGTCAGGATCTTCCCGCGGTAGTTGATCGCGCGGCGGGGCATGATCTCCAGCCCGGCCGTCAGGGCCTCGGTCTCCGCCCTGCCGTGGGTTTCAACCACGCCGACGACGACATCGACCTTTTCGCGCAGCCGAGCGCCGGCGGCGGTCAGCATCTCGTAGGTCTTGCCGACCCCTGGCGCGGCGCCCAGGAAGATCTTCAGCCGGCCGCAAGACGATTTCTGCGCCTCCCGCAGCAGGGCCTCGGGCGAGGGCCGCCTGCTGGTGCCGTCCCGATCCGTTTTCCCCTGGGCGCCCATGACGATGTCCGCCTAGGCGCGGGAAAGAGCGTCCAGCGCCATGTTCAACTGCAAGACATTGACATGGGGTTCGCCGATCAGGCCGGCAATGCGCCCCGTGACATGGGCTTCCACCAGCTCGCGGATTTTCGCCTCCGGCAGGTTGCGGGCGCGGGCGATGCGAGGCGCCTGGAACAAAGCCGCCGCGGGCGACAGGTCAGGGTCCAGGCCGCTGGCCGAGGTCGTCACCAGATCCATCGGGACAGGCGTGCCGGGGTTCTCGGCGGCAAGCTTCGTCGCGTCGCCGGTCATGCGGTCGAGCAGCGCCTTGGAGGTCGGGCCAAGGTTGGAGCCGCCGGAATTGCCCGCGTTGTAAGGCGCTGGCACGGTTTTCGTGGCATCGGCCGGATCGGTGTCCGTGGTGGCGGACGGACGGCCATGGAAGTAGGTCTCGCCCGCGAAGTTCTGCCCGATCAGCGCGGACCCGACCGTCTTGCCGTCACGCTGGAGCAGGCTGCCATTCGCCTGGAACGGGAAGACCGCTTGGGCGATGCCGGTCATCGCCAACGGATAGGCAAGGCCGGTCAGAAGCGTCATGCAAACGATCATGACAAAGGCGGGACGGAAATGCTGAAGCATTTTGGCGGTCTCCTGAACAGGTCAAGCAAGTCAGTGATGCAAGCCGCGAATAAGCATGGGTGGGAAGGCGGCCAATGCCAACAGGCCATTGTTCATTCGCGGCCTCGGACGGTTTCGGCGAGCGGCGTCGCGCCTAGGCAAGCCCAAGCGCCGTCACCGCCATGTCGATGATCTTGATGCCGACAAACGGCGCGACGATCCCGCCCAGCCCGTAGATCAGCAGGTTGCGGCGCAGCAGGGCGGCGGCGCCGATTGGCCGGTACGGGATGCCCCGCAGCGCCAGCGGGATCAGCGCGACAATGATCAGCGCGTTGAAGATGATCGCCGACAGGATGGCGCTCTGCGGCGTCCCCAGGCGCATGACATTCAGCGTTTGCAGTTGCGGGTAGAAGGCGATGAACATCGCCGGGATCATGGCGAAGTACTTCGCCACGTCGTTGGCGATGCTGAACGTCGTCAGCGCCCCACGCGTCATCAGCAACTGCTTGCCGATCTCGACGATCTCGATCAGCTTCGTGGGGTCGCTGTCGAGGTCCACCATGTTGCCGGCCTCCCGCGCCGCCATGGTGCCGGTGTTCATCGCCACGCCGACATCGGCCTGCGCCAGGGCCGGCGCGTCGTTGGTGCCGTCGCCGCACATCGCCACCAGCTTGCCCTGCGCCTGCTCGTCGCGGATCAGCTTGAGCTTGGCTTCCGGCGTCGCCTGCGCCAGGAAGTCGTCCACCCCAGCCTCGGCCGCGATGGCGGCGGCGGTCAGCGGGTTGTCGCCGGTGATCATCACCGTGCGTATGCCCATCTTGCGGAGTTCGTTGAAGCGCTCGCGGATGCCGCCCTTGACGATGTCTTTAAGGTAGATGACGCCCAGCAGCTTGCCGTCCTTGGCCACGCCCAGGGGCGTGCCGCCGGCCTTGGCGACCTTTTCCGCGATGGCGGTCA
>CAXTXZ010000268.1:0-5869 GCA_964248015.1 uncultured Rhodopila sp.
GGGCTACATCACGTTTGACGCGGATGGCCCGAAAGGCCCGATCGCACGCAACCTGGAACCGGAGCGGGCGGAAGCCATACGCGCCGCCTGCGGGCTGCGGGCCGGCGACGCCGTGTTCTTTGTCGGCGGCAAGAAGGACACGGCCGCGAAGTTCGCCGGAACCGTCCGCACGCGCCTGTGCGACGAACTGGGCTTGCTGGAACAGGGCACGTTCCGCTTTTGCTGGGTCACCGACTTCCCGATGTTCGAGCTGAACGAGGAAACCGGGCTGATCGACTTCAGCCACAACCCGTTCAGCATGCCGCAGGGCGAACTGGAGGCGCTGAACAGCCAGGACCCGCTGAGCATCAAGGCCTACCAGTACGACATTGTCTGCAACGGCATCGAGTTGTCCTCGGGCGCCATACGCAACCATCGCCCGGACATCATGATCCGCGCCTTCGAGATCGCCGGCTACAGCGCCGCCGACGTCGAGGCTCGGTTCGGCGGCATGCTGAACGCGTTCCGCTTCGGCGCCCCGCCGCATGGCGGCTCCGCCCCTGGCATCGACAGGATGGTCATGCTGCTGGCCGACGAGCCGAACATCCGCGAGGTCATCCTTTTCCCGCTGAACCAGCAAGGCGAGGACCTGATGATGGGCGCCCCGGCCGAGATCCCGCCGGGTCGGCTCAAGGAGCTTTCGCTCAGGATCGACCTGCCTCCGGCGAAGCCTCGGGCCACGGGCGGCTAGGAAAATCCCCGTTCACGTTCGCAAATGTGGCGCTTTGCCCGGATGGCGCTATTTTAAGCCGGCTACCTCGCGGCGACCTTTTCCAGCGGAGTTGTTCATGCGTCTTCCCGCCGCGCTCGCAGCGCTGCTTCTGACGGGCGGATTAACCGCCCAGCCCGTGGCGGCGGCCAGCGCTCCGGCCCCTGCCCCGGTCCAGGCCCCTGTCGGCCTGCTTGCCCACCGCGCGCTTTACACGCTGACCCTTGCCGCGGCGAAGGGCGGCGAGGTTGTCGCGGCGCGTGGCACCATGGGGTATGAGGTGACGGACGCATGCGATGGCTGGGCCGTGCGCCAGCGGCTGCGCATGACGATCACCAACACCGAGGGGCAGGACATCGAGATGGCCTCGGACTACACGACGTGGGAGGCGAAGGACGGGCTGAAGTTCCGCTACCACGTGCGGCAGACAACCGACACGGCCGTCACCAGCCAGACCGACGGCGAGGCGTTCCTGGAAAAGGCCGACGGGCCAGGGCAGGCGCATTACACCAGCCCGCATGACAACGTCGCGCGCCTGCCGCCGGGCACCTTGTTCCCCATGGCCCACACCGCGGCGATCATCGCGGCGGCGCGGGACAAGAAGCGGTTCCTCAACCTGCCGCTGTTCGACGGGACGGACGAAAGCGGCATCGAGGACAGCTTCATCGTCATCCTGGACTGGAAGCCGCCGGCGCAAAGCAAGTGGCCGTTGCTGTCGGCGCTGCCGAACACGCGGGTGCACCTGTCATTCTTCGACCACAAGGACTCGGCGACGACCCCAAGCTACGAGGTCGGGATGCGCTACTGGGGAAACGGGGTGGCCGACGACATGAACATGGACTTCGGCGATTTCGTCATGAGCGCGAAGATGAAGGAGTTCGCGCCGCAACCCCGCCACTGCTGAGGTCGGTCCGGCTGCGGCGCAGCGCGGGCCAGTTGGGACTGCGACGCGCCGTGGTTTGTTGTCTTCCAAGCAAACTCACGCCTCGGGCCGTTTCGGCCCTCCGGCGATTTGCCGTGGCGGGACGGCGGGCGGAACAGGCGCGGGCTTGCCTTTCGCGGCAAGCGGCCCGCGTCCGTTTCCCTGTGGCCTTTTGTTTATTCTGTGCGGATGGCCATGCTACGATTTGCCGCTGTCGGCGCCGGCTTTGTCCTTCTCGCTGTGATGAGCCGTTTCCGCTCCGTGGCGGTCCGAGGTGGGGGTGCCGGTCGGGATGGCATCGGTGTTGGGTTCGGGCGGCTCCGCGCCGGTGATACCGGAATTGGCGGGGGCGTCGCTGGCTGGAAAGGTGTCCTCCAGGGCCTTGTCCTGCTCCCGCTCTGTTTGAGAGGGTTTTTGTCCTGACATCGTGGTCTCCCTCCGGCGCATGTGCCGGTTGTGGCTGCAACGCCCCATCATGGCGAAGGTTCTTCACGTTGTCAGCGCGGCATGCCAATCTGGCGGCATGACTGAGCGCATTCGCCTGGGCATGCTGACGCCGTCGTCCAACACGACGCTGGAACCCGTGACAACCGCGATGGTGGCGGGGCTGCCGCTGGTGTCCGTGCATTTCTCCCGCTTCCCCGTGACCGAGATCGCGCTGTCCGACCGCGCGCTGGCGCAGTTCGACGACGGCGCGATCGTGGCGGCGGCGGCGCTTCTGGGGCACGCGAAGGTCCATGCGCTGGCCTGGAACGGCACCTCGGCGGGGTGGCTGGGGTTTGAGCGGGACGACCATCTTTGCCGGCGGATCGAGGCTCGGACGGGCATACGCGCGGCGACGTCGATGCTGGCGCTGAACGAGATCCTGGCGGCGACCGGGGTCAGGCGGCTTGGGCTGGTGACGCCTTACAGCGCGCCTGTCCAGGAGCGGCTGGTGGCGAACTACGCGGGGCTTGGGATCGCCTGCGTCGCCGAACCGGGCCTGGGCATCGAGGACAACTTCGCGTTCGCGGAGGTGCCGGACCAGACGCTGGCCGCCATGGCCAGGGCCGTCGCGGCGCGCAAGCCGGACGCGATCGCGGTGATCTGCACGAACCTGCCCTCCGCCCGGCTTGTCGATGCGCTGGAGCGCGAGTTGGGAATCCCGGTCTACGACACGATCGCGACGGCGGTTTGGAAAAGCCTGCGGCTTGCGGGGGTTGACGCAAGCCGCGTCACGGGCTGGGGGCGGTTGTTCCAGATGGCCATCTGAACGGACGGCGCTCGCCGCCCGGCGCCTGGTCAGCGCCGCTCTGCCCGCGTTGCCAGCGCCAGTGCCGCCTGGCCGAGCAGGGCTGATCCCAGGAGAACGGCGGCGACGGGATAAACCGCGCCGGGATGCCATGTTTCCACCACGACGGTGCACAGCATGCCGTAGCCCATCTGGATGAAGCCGTACATCCCGGAGGCCGCGCCGATCATCTGCGGGTTGACGCTGACGGAACCGGCGAGGGCGAACGGGCTGGCCATCCCGGCGCCCACCATGAACAGGCTGACCGGCGCCACCACGGTTGCCACGGTCAGCATGTCGGCCATGTCCGCCAGCGCGAACAGCAGCGCTCCGGCGATGCCCAGGGTGTTGGCGATGCGCAAGGCCTTGGGGACGGGCAGCCGGCCGGCGACTCGGTTCGCGCCCAGGCTGCCGAGCGCCACGCCGCCCATCAGGAACAGGTAGTACAGGCCGATGCGCTCGGTTGGCTGGTGCAGCCGGGTTTCGAAGATGAAGGGCGAGGCTGACATGAAGCCGTAGAAGGCGGTGGTGGAGCACGCGCCTCCGACCGCGTAGCCGCGGAAGCGCGAGGAGCGCAGCAGGCGCAGGTAGGATGTGGCCATTGAGCGGCGGGCCGTTGGTTTGCCGGTCAGGGTTTCGGGCATCAGGAGCAGGCAGGCGAGCAGGGTCGCGCCGCCGAAGACGGCGAGCAGCACGTAGCTGGCCCGCCAGTTGAACCAGGCGGTGACGTAGCCGCCGAGCGCGGGCGCGACGGCTGGGACCATGACCATGACAAGCGTCAGCAAGGCAAGCTGCCCGGCGGCTTTGTCGGCCGTGGCGGCATCCCGGACGGCGGCTCGGCCGAGGACGAGGCCGGCGCAGCCGCCAAGGGATTGGAGAATGCGGGCGCCGATCAGGATGGCGGGGCTTGGCGCGCAGGCTGTCACCACGCTGGCGGCGGTGAACAGGAAAAGCCCGGCAAGGAGAACGGGCCTGCGGCCCAGGCCGTCGGAAAGGGGGCCGTACAGGAGCTGGCCGATCGCCAGGCCGACGAGGTAGAGGGTGATGGTCAACTGGGCCGTGCCGATGGACATGCCGAGCGCCCTGGCGGTGGCGGGCAGCGCCGGGATGACGACGTGCATCCCGAGCGTGCCGCAGGCGGTGACCGCGACGAGCAGGACGAAGGGGGCCTTGGCGCGGGTTGGCAGCAGCGGGGTGGTCAGAATGCTCATGGGGTGTCCCGACGTTCGTAGGCACCATGAGCGCTGGCGGGCCTGGGGGCAAACCGGTCCCGGAAAATGATTGCAGCCTGTTGCTTCGTGCCGCTGAGGCTTTGGGTTGGACCGCTGCCGCGCCACCCATCATGGGGGGAGCGGGTCGCGGGGGAGGATCAGGCGGTTGGAGAGGTTGAGCGCCGGCGGCGGGCGATTGCGCCCAGGCCGAGCAGGCCGGTGCCAAGCATCGCGATGGAGACGGGCTCGGGGACTGGCTCCTTGGTCAACGTGAAGTTGGCGGAGACGACTTGCGAATCGCTGGTTCCGTTGGTGTTAATGAAGATTGACTTGCCAAGGCCAATGTCGAGGGCAGAGCCGTCCGTGAAGTTGACGGTAAGATCGTTGGCGTTCCATACCAGGGCACCGCCTGATGAGAAGTGGCCCCATACATTCGCCGTAGCTTCCCCAACGCTGCCATTGACGGTGTTGATCTCATGCACCGGTTGGAAAAATTCGAATGTGCCTTCAATCGTATCGGATGCGTAGCTGAGAAAGCTCTTGCTGGTGTCGGTGGTGTGAAATGTCGCCAGTGTGATGTTCGAGTCTAGCATGCCATAGCTCAGCGACTCTGTGAATTTACCCGTGTCCGATGTGACGGTCAGGGCGTTGTTGTTAGCGGGAGAGGTGTCGGCGATGGAGAACGTTCCCGCATAGGTGATCGGGTCAGCCATCGCGGCGCTTGAGAGGGCGGCGATGGCGCAGAAGCCGGCGAGAACCATTTTGATCGAGGGCATGATGTTGCTTTCAAATGCGGAAGAGGCGTTGACGTTGCACGGCAGGGAAGGCCGGGTTGGCTTTGGCATGATCGGCTTCCTGTCGTGTCGCACCATGGCGCATGGGAAGAGTAGCAAGCGTCGTGCCAAGTATAATTGAGTATTATGGTATGTATAAGATGAGATAACAACTGCAATAGCATGTGCTCTGGCCTGCTTGGAAGCTCTGGCAGACAAAGGCACTTAGTTATCGCAAAGAAATTTTGTCGAAGATATTTACAAGGACAGTTTGCCCACAGTCGTATTTATAAATATGGTGGTGTGCCAAGTGCCGTCAAATACATGGTGTTTCATTGGATAGGGATGACATCGCCATACTACTGTGTTATTTTGTCCAGGCGGCCATTGTCGGAGATCTTTACAGGTCGATGACTGGCCTGGGCGCGCGTCACTCCGGCTGGATTTTGAGTCAGTGCCCTTGAGGTATTCCGGCAAGCCCTTTCAGGTGGCCCGCATGCCGGCGCTTCACTGCGTCAACGGCGTTTGGACGCGGGCCGTCGGCATCAAATCATGAGACATGGGACGTTGGATCGAGGAGCGATGATTGGGCGCATCGGGACCGAGGTCACTGGCTGCAACGACGGGAAGGTCAGCCCGCCCTGTTCCGGCGTGGCTGGCGGGGTGCCCGGCCGGTCCTTTTAGGCAGCAGCGCCGCTACCGCCTGCATCCGGCCACGGCACTATGGGGCGCACCGCAGCCCATTGTTTTCCATGCAGATTCACGCCTCCGGACCTTTCGGCCCCCTGGCAATACGCTATATCGTAAGTCGTTTGGTTCCCAGAATCCCTGGGACCCTGTTCAATTCGCCGCAGAAAACGATTTCAGGAGCAGTGAGCGGATTCCGCCGGCCGCCAGGCATTCGCGCATGCCTGAGTAACGTTAGTGGACGGTGATGGAAGCCGG
>CAXTXZ010000269.1:0-5861 GCA_964248015.1 uncultured Rhodopila sp.
GCGGAACAGAGGTTGATTGCACGCCCTGTTCGCTGTAAGGCCACGCCATGCCGTCGCCGAAAACCTCCACGCCTTCGCCTAAACATAACAACACTGTCGCCGACCGCCTCGGCGCCGCCGCCGCCGCCAAACAGGCGATGCTTGAGCGCTTCAAGGCACGCCCGACCTTGGACGACCCAGCCTTTGTCGAACAACAGGCCGCGTTGAAAGCCGTCAGCGACGCGCGCGAAGCACGGGCCGCGGAACGTCGCGCCGAACGGGCCGCGGAAGCGGAGCGTCAGGCGGCGGCGCAGGCAGCGAAAAAAGCCGAGCAAGCGGCACAAGAAGTCGAAAGGCAACGGCAGGCGCGGGAAGCTGTTTTTCGCGCTGAAGCTTTGGAGCGTGAGAAGAAGGCGGCTCGGGACGCCCGCTACGCCGCTCGCAAGGCAAGACGATAAAGTCTGGTCGCCGGAGGCGCAGGCCGTAGAACGGTTGGCGCCATTTTCGTGGGGGTTGCTTGAACCTTCGTTGACCCGCCAGGTTGGGCATTGGCAACCAGGACTAACTTTCCAGGCCCTGGGCAACTTCGTCCGTGGCCTGCGCATGATTAACAACAAGTATGCAACCGCATGGATAGAGCAGAGCGGTCAGGAGGCCTGATCATGGTCAAACGTCGTAAAGAGGAAGATATCGCCGGCATCCTGGAATTTGAAGGACGCTCCAGCGAAGATCCGGAATTCATCGAATGGCTGGCCGATCACAAGGCCCGCAATGGCGCGAAGATCCGCGTCAGCCAAGGTGGCAAGGGCGTCAGGGTCATGTTCAGCAAGGATGCTGACATGGCGCTTTGGAAGCTGCGGTCCGAAAAGTCGGTCAAGGCAAAGAAAACCGCCGCCTGAGTTGGGGCTGTCTTGGTTCATCATGGATTGAGACAGTGCCCGCCTGCCCAGGATGCGTCGAGTGACCTGAGTCGATCCTGCCCAGGGCCCTCGCTTCTTGAACGCAAGCGCTGTCCCCACTGATTCAGCAGGGCAAATTCGCCAGGACCCTTGATGGCGCAAGGGGCTTATGTCCACACTGCGCACGGCGAAGCCCAAGGAACCAAGAGCCAATGCTGGATCACGCCGTGATAGGCGACTCGCCGCGCCGGCGGGAAGATGCCCGTTTCATCACAGGTCATGGCGCCTACCTGGATGACATGGCGTTCAGCAATGCAGCGCATGTGACCTTTCTGCGTTCCCCTCACGCACATGCTTGTCTAGATATGATTGATACCACCGCGGCCCGAATGATGCCCGGTGTTGTTGCCATACTAACGGGTTCTGATGCGGCTGCCGACAACCTGCACCCGCTCCGGCCGACGGTTGAAGCCAACGTCCAGACCAACGAACCATTCCGTTTCCTGCCGCAACCGCTTTTGGCCGCCGGCGTGGTTCGTTACGTAGGTGAACCTATAGTGATGGTGATCGCCGACAGCCGCAACCAGGCGCTCGATGCCGCTGAGCAGGTGCGGATCGACTACACGCCGCTGCCAACCGTCGTCAGCGCCGAGGCGGCGTTGTCTCCTGACGCGCCCACGTTGACTTCAGATGTCCCTGGCAACCTTTGCCTTGACTGGAAATGGGGGCAAATCGACAATGTTGGCGAAACTCTGTCAACCGCACGCCATGCGGTTACGATAAGGCTCGACAACCACCGCATCGTCACCAACCCGATGGAGCCGCGTGGCGCGGTTGGCGCCTACGACGGCCGCTACACGCTGCACCTGTCCAGCCAAAACATCCACGGCAACCGCGACACCGCCGCGCGCCTGCTGGGGGTGGACCCGTCCCAGGTCCGTTTCGTCGCGCCCGATGTCGGCGGCGGCTTCGGCGCAAAGAACTTCGCGTATGCTGAACACGCCCTGATATTATGGGCCGCGCGCCGCACCGGCCGTTCGGTCAAATGGATCGCCACGCGCTCCGAGACGTTTCTGTCCGACCATCAGGCCCGTGACCAGGTGGCATACGCCACCTTGGCGCTGGACGACATGGGCAACTTCCTTGCCTTGCACGTTGACAGCATCGCCAACCTTGGCGCCTACATGATCGGCGCGGCCGGCGGCGTGCAGACCAACCAGTTCCCCCATCTGCAAGGCACGGTCTACGCGGTTCCCGCGATCTCGTTGCGCGTCCGCGCGGCGCTGACCAACACCACGCCCATCGGCGTCACCCGCGGCCCTGGCTTCGGCGAGGCTGTCAACATCATGGAGCGCCTCATCGACAGCGCGGCCCAACACTGCGGCTTCGACCGGATAGAGCTGCGCCGCCGCAACTTCGTCGCTGTCACGCCCGCGACCAACGCCCTGGGTTTCAACGTGGACAGCGGCGACTTCCGGGCTGCCTTCGACGCGGCGATCCGCCGGGCCGACCTGATTGGCTTCCCGGCACGCCGCCGCGGCAGCGAAGCCAATGGCAAGGCCCGCGGCCTTGGCGTCGCCTGCCACATCAAGGGCACGGGCGGGTCTCCCACCGAGAATGTCGACATACGTTTTGAGCCGGACGGCAGAGTCTCCCTGATCACCGGCACCCAGGCCATCGGCCAGGGCCACGAGACCACCATGCCGCAGATCCTGGCTGATCGCCTGGGTTTGCCCAACAGCATCATCCAACTGCGGCAGGGCGACACCGACCTGATCCCGGTTGGCGGTGGGCACGGCAGCTCCCGCGCGACCTATATGGGTGGCACAGCCATCTGGCGGGCATCGGACATCATCATCGCCAAAGGAAAAGCGGAGGCCGCGCAGGCGCTGGAAGCGGCCGAAACCGACATTGTTTTCGCGGACGGCGCGTTCCGTGTCGCCGGCACCGACCGGACTGTCACGCTGCTTGAACTGGCAGCGAAAACGCCTGGCGCGCTTGACACTTATTATCGGTGGACGCGGGACGCGATGACGTTCCCCAATGGGACACACGTGGCGGAAGTCGAAATCGACCTGGAAACAGGCGCTGTCACGTTGGAGCGCCTGACCGCCGTCGACGACTACGGCGTCATCGTGAATCCGATGATCGCCGCGGGCCAGGCGCACGGCGCCATCGCCCAGGGCGCCGGACAAGCCTTGATGGAACACGCGGCGTATGACCCGGCCTCCGGTCAACCTATCAGCGGCAGCTTCATGGATTACGCCATGCCGCGCGCTGGCGACCTGCCAAGCTTTGACCTGACCTTCGCGGGCACGCGATGCATGACCAATCCACTCGGCGTCAAAGGCTGCGGCGAAGCGGGCGCCATTGCCTTGTTCCCAGCTATCGCCAATGCAATTGCCGATGCCGCGCGCGTCAGCACGCTGAACGGCCCCGCCTCCCCTTTTCGGGTCTGGCGGGCGATGCGGCGACATGACGGTTCAACCTCGGCGCGTTAAGGGATCTTGATCACACCCATGGAAAAGCGCGAACCAGCAGCCGCGAACGCTGAGGAACCCTCCGCGAACACTCTCTCCCCTGAGGTGCTCAAGGCCGCCGCCAAAGCCGCCAGGTTGCGTTATGTCACCAATCGTTCGAAAGGCATACGCCGCGAGCGCACCGCGCAGGGCTTCGACTACTTCATGCCTGACGGAACCAAGGTCTCTGACGCGGACGAACTCGCCCGCATACGCAAGCTGGCAATCCCGCCGGCCTATGAAGATGTCTGGATCTGTCCGCACGCCAATGGCCATCTTCAAGCCACGGGCCGTGATGCAAGGGGCCGGCGCCAGTACCGCTACCACGCGAAATGGCGCGCGGTGCGTGACGAGGCCAAATACGGCAAGATGCTGCTGTTCGGCAAAGTCCTGCCGGTCATCCGTGCGCAAGTCGACAAGGATCTGGAAAAGCGAGGCCTGCCGCGTGAAAAGGTGCTCGCGGCCATTGTCCGCCTGTTGGAAAGCACGCTGATCCGCGTCGGTAACGAGGAATACGCCAGGGCCAACAAAAGCTTTGGCCTGACCACCATGAGGAACCGCCATGTCAGGATCGAGAACGGCAGCCGCATCCGGTTCGACTTCCGTGGCAAGAGCGGCACCGAGCATCACATCGACCTGCGGAACAAGAAGCTCGCCAACGTTGTCCGGCGTTGCCAGGATCTTCCGGGCCAGGAGTTGTTCCAGTACCTGGATGAGGACGGCCAGACGCACAGCCTGGGCTCGGATGACATCAACGACTACTTGCAGGAAATCACCGGCGAACCTGTGACCGCCAAGGATTTCCGGACATGGGCCGCCACCAATCTGGCCGCCCTTGCACTGCGCGAACTGGAGGTTTTCGACACAGAGGCCAAGGCTAAGAAAAACGTCCTTCAAGCCGTTGAATCCGTTTCAAAGATGCTTGGCAACACCCCCGCCATCTGCCGCAAGTGCTACATTCATCCGGCAATCTTCGACGGCTATCTGGATGGGCGCCTGCTGGAGGCCCTGAAGCAGCGCACGGAAGAAAAACTCGCCGATCCGGGAGAAGGCCTGAAAGCCGAGGAGGCCGCCGTCGTGGCTTTCCTGGCCCGCCAGCTTGAAAAGCAGCCGGTGGCAGGCGAGAAGATCAAGCTGGGCTAGCACCGGCTGGTCCGGTTCATGCGGCGGGCAAGGCAATGTGGGTTCATGAGGCGCCGCGGAGGCACCCGATCTGGCCATTGCTGATCGTTGGCCTCGGCACCCTTGTCGTGCCGCTTGATTCCGCGGTCAACATCGGCTTTCCCGCGATCGTCGCGCGCTTTGACCTGCCGATCCCGAAGATCCAATGGATCGTCATCAGCTACGTGCTGACCCAGACAAGCCTGATGCTGACGTTCGGCCGCCTTGGCGACCTGTTGGGGTATCGACGCGTCTTCCTGTTTGGCACCGGAATCAGCGCCCTTGCCTTCCTTGGTTGTGCCCTGGCGCCAAGCTATCCTGTCCTGGTGGCTGCCCGCGTCAGCCAGGGAATCGGCGCCGGGTTGATCCTGAGCTGTGGTCCCGCGTTGGCAACCAGCCTCTTTCCCGAGGCAATGCGGACTCAAGTCCTCGCCCGCTACATGGTCATGTTCGGCATCGGAAGTGTGCTCGGCCCTTCCGTCTTTGGCCTGCTGGTCGAGCGTTACGGCTGGAGCGCTGTGTTCAGCTTTCGCGTGCCTGTCGCGCTGGCTGCGTTCCTGCTGACCTGGACGCTGCCCCGTCCGCCCCGCCCTGACGTGCGCGAGCCATTCGATGCCATTGGCGGCGCGTTGCTGGCGGCAGCGCTGGGCTTTCTGCTGCTTGCCTTGAACCAACTGCGCCAGCCCGGCCTTGAACTTGCCATCTACCTGCTGTTCGCGATCGTCGGCTTCGGTCTGTTCTACCAGCAGGAATTGCGCTGCGCCTGCCCCATCATCGACTTTGCGTGTTTCCGTCATGCGGACTTCACCGTGATCAACGTGTCGAACGCCCTGGTCAACCTGGCGGCGTTCTCGATCATGCTTCTGGCGCCGTTCTACCTGAGCCGAGTCCCAGGTCTGTCACTGCCCGGCGCCGGCCTTGTGCTGGCGGCGTCGCCCTTCGGAAGCATTTTCGCGGCCCCGCTTGCCGCCCGGCTGGCGCAAGGCCATCGGCCTCGTGAGATCGCGTTCGTCGGCACCGCCCTGAGCGGACTTGGCCTGTGCATTGTTTCCCTGTCCGGCAGCATAGCTGATCTACCCGTGCTCACCCTTGCGATGGCGGTGCAAGGGTTTGGCATGGGACTGTTCCAGGTGGCGTATCTGGACATCGTGACAATATCGATTCCAATTCGCAACAGAGGCGTGGCCGGCGCCCTGGGAATGGCAACGCGCAGCATTGGCATTGTCACTGGCGCCACAACCCTGATGCTGATTTTCCAGACGTTGCGGACGGCCTCGGCGCTTCCGGCCGATGATGGTTTCAT
>CAXTXZ010000270.1:0-5859 GCA_964248015.1 uncultured Rhodopila sp.
CGCAGATGGGGCAGCGCCTTGTCCTTGTCGGACAGGATGACCTTGTCAGCCGCGACCGGCCAATCGATCGCCACGTCAGGATCATTCCAGATCACGCCGCGCTCGGCCGCCTTGTCATAGGGGCCAGTGACCTTGTAGATCACCTCGGTGTCCGGCGCCAGGGTGCAGTAGGCGTGCAGGAAGCCGACGGGCACCCAGATTTGTGTCCAGTTCGCCGCGCTGATCTCGGCGCCGACCCATCTGCCGAATGTCGGAGAGCCTTCGCGCGCATCGACCGCGACGTCGAAGATGGCGCCCTTCACGCAACGCACCAGCTTGCCCTGCGCGTTCGGTCCGATCTGGCAATGCAGGCCCCGCAGGACGCCCGCGACGGTGGACACCGCGTGGTTGTCCTGGATGAACGGGCCGGGGATGCCGGCGTCAGCGAAGCGCGCGCTGTTCCATGTTTCCGAGAAGAAGCCGCGCCTGTCCTGGAAACGCGGCGGCGTGATCAGCTTGACCTCGGGGATGGCGAGCGGCTCGACCTTCACGCCAGTTCTCCCGTGGCGAGTTCCATCAGCACGCGGCCGAGTTCGGTCTTGCCGAGATAAGTGGCGTGGTGGCGCAGCCGGTCGGTGTCGATGAAGCCCATGCGGAAGGCGACTTCCTCGGGGCAGCCGACCAGCATGCCGGTGCGGGACTGGATGGTCTGCACAAAGGTCGCCGCCTGCAACAGGCTGTCCGGGGTGCCGGCGTCCAGCCAGGCGCAGCCGCGCGACAGTTTCTCGACGTGCAGCGTGCCCATTTCAAGGTAGACGCGGTTCAGGTCGGTGATCTCCAGCTCTCCGCGGGCCGACGGCCTGATGCGCGCGGCGATGTCGCCGACGTGGCGGTCGTAGAAATACAGGCCGGTGACCGCCCAGTTGCTGGCCGGGGCGGTGGGCTTTTCCACGACCTCGACCGCCTTGCCGTTCGGGTCGAAGGCGACGACGCCGTAGCGCTCGGGGTCGCGGACCTGGTAGGCGAACACCGTGGCGCCCTCGGGGCGCGTCGCGGCGGTGCGCAACAGGGTGGACAGGTGATCGGCGTGGATCAGGTTGTCGCCCAGCGCCAGGGCGCAGGCCTGGCCTCGCAGCCAGTCGCGCGCGATCAGGAACGCCTGCGCGATGCCGTCCGGGCTTGGCTGCTCCGCATAGGCGAAGTTCACGCCGAAGCGGGAGCCGTCGCCCAGCAGCCGGCGGAACTGCGGCAGGTCGGCCGGGGTGGAGATCAGCATGATGTCGCGAATCCCGGCCAGCATCAGCGTGGACAAGGGATAGTAGACCATCGGCTTGTCGTAGACCGGCAGCAACTGCTTGGAGGCCGCCAGCGTCATCGGATGCAGCCGGCTGCCGGAGCCGCCCGCCAGAAGTATGCCCTTCATGCCGCTTTCCCCTTGCTCGCTGTTGGTCCGGCTCCCGCTGGATCAGGCACGGCGCCGAGGCGCTGGCCGGCATAGCGGGCGGCGCGCAGGGTTTCCCACCAGGCACGGTTGCCGAGGTACCAGTCGATGGTCCTCGCCAGCCCGGTTTCGAAGTCGTGCGGGGCTTTCCAGCGCAGCGCGGCCTCGGTGCGGGAGGGATCGATTTCGTAGCGGAAATCATGCCCTGGCCGGTCGGCGACAAAGCGGATCAGGCGTTTGCGCGGGCCGGCCGGATCGGGCAGGCGCGTGTCCAGATGGGCGCAGATGGCCTTCACCACCTGGAGGTTGGTGCGCGGCTGGCGGCCGCCGATCGCATAGGTTTCACCCGGCGAGCCGTTTTCCAAGACCCGGACCAGGGCGTCGGCGTGGTCCTCGACGAACAGCCAGTCCCGCATGTTGGATCCGTCGCCGTAGACCGGCAGCTCGCGGTTTTCCAGCGCGTTCAGCGTCACCAGGGGGATCAGCTTCTCCGGGAACTGCCACGGCCCGTAGTTGTTGCAGGTGTTGGAGATCACCGTGGGCAGCTTGTAGGTGTGGCTCCAGGCGCGGACCAGATGGTCGGACGCCGCCTTGGTCGCGGAGTACGGGCTGCGGGGATCGTACGACGTGGTTTCCGTGAACGGCGGGTCGTCATGCTCCAGGGCGCCGAACACCTCGTCGGTCGAGACGTGGTGGAAGCGGAACGCGGCCTGGCGTTGCGCGCCCAGCCCGGCATGGTGGCGGCGCGCGGCTTCCAGCAGGATGAACGTGCCGACGACGTTGGTCTGGACGAAGTCAGCCGGGCCGTCGATCGAGCGGTCAACGTGGCTTTCGGCGGCCAGGTGCATGACGGCGTCAGGGTCATGCGTGTCGAACACCTGGCGCATGGCGCTGGCGTCGGCGATGTCGGCCTTGACCAGGATGTGCCTGTTGTGGCGGCGCCCCTCTTCCAGCGCGTCCTCGGACGCGGCGTACGTCATCTTGTCGACGTTGACGACCACATGGCCGGTGTGACGCAGAAGGTTCCGAACCACGGCGGAGCCGATGAAACCGCAGCCGCCGGTCAGCAAAAGCTTCATGCGCCCGTACACTCCCGCCATGTTGGCGGGCAGCGGTTATCATTAATTTGAAGGCGGCAGCAACCTTAAGCTTGTATCCCTTGCAAAAACAGCCGGACGGCGCGCGCGCGCCAGACCACCAGTTGTTGCGCATCGAGCGGCGGGCCAAGGCCGAGCGCGCGCCGCTGCGGGCCGTCGAGCAGAAGGTGCAGGAACTGCTCCGCCGCGTAGGCGGTGTCCTGGGCAGGCAGCTTGCCTTGGGCGACAGCCCGATCGAGCAAGGCGGCGAGCCGTTCGGCGCCCGCGTTGGCGCCCGCCTGCCGCATCATCTGGGGAAGCTCGGGGAAGCGGCTGCTTTCGGCGATAAGCAGGCGATACAGCGCCACGGCATCCGGCGTCAGCGCCACCGCCAGGATCTGGTCGGCGGCGGCTGACAACGCGGCGTGCAGCCCATCCGCGCCCGACCAGTTGCCGGCGGCGGAAAGCCATTTGGCCATCAACCGTTCCAGAACGGCCCGGAACAAGGCGGGCTTGCCGCTCCAGCGGGCGTAGATTGTCCGTTTCGCCACGCCGCAGGCGCGCGCGGTCGCCTCGATCGTCGTGACCGCGTAGCCGTCGCGCAGGAACGCGGCGGTGGCGGCATCGAGGATGGTGGCTTCCAGTTGCGCGGCGGCCTGCGCTGTTGGACGGCCGCCGGAGCGGCGCGAAGCCTCGGCAGGCAAGGGATCAGTATCCCCAGTATGGATGGTGATGGTAGTACGGCCCTGCGGGGACGATGACGCAGCCAGAGAGCAAAATGGCGACGCCAAGCGCGGCGGCGGTGCGTAGCAGGCGTTTCATGGGTTGCATGGCGAACCTTCCCGGTTTGTTTGACACATGACAGATATAGTGGAAATAATGAAACGCAACCGGTGCGATACGATTCGAATTGTAACTGCCGATGCTGGCATGCTGCTTGCTGGGATATTAGGGCTGATCGAGGTTTGCTAATGCCAGGAGCGCCGCCATGACATCGAATGCGACCCATGGCTTGAGCCGCCGGGGTGTCCTGGCCGCCGCACCCTTGCTGGCGACGCCTTTGATCACCCTGGATCAGGCCTGGGCGCAGGGCATCGAGCCGAAACGCGGCGGCACGCTGACCACCTTCCTGACGCCCGAGCCGCCGATCCTGGTCAACGCCATCAACTTCCAGTCGCCGACGATCATTGTCGGCAGCAAGATCTACCAGGGCCTGCTGAAATACGGCTTCGATCTGGCGCCGATGCCGCAGCTTGCGAAAAGCTGGGAGGTCTCGCCGGACACGCTGACCTACACCTTCCATCTGCAAGACAACGTCAAGTGGCACGACGGCGCGGACTTCACGGCGGACGACGTGATCTTCTCCCTGCTGAAGTTCCACATGGAGATGTCGCCGCGCGCCCGCGCCATCCTGCGCAAGGTGGTCGATGCCCGCGCGCCCGATGCGCGCACCGTGCAACTGACGCTGGATTCGCCGTTCGAGCCGTTCCTGCTGGCGTTCGACGTGGCGACGCTGCCGATGCTGCCTAGACATATCTACGAGGGCACCGATTTCCGCGCCAACCCCAAGAACCAGACGCCGATCGGCACCGGCGCCTTCGCGTTCGCCGAATGGCAGCGGGGCAACTTCATCCGCCTGCGCCGCTTCGAGGGCTACTGGAAGCCGGGGCAGCCGTTCCTGGACGAGATCATCTACCGGATCGCGCCGGACAGCCAGAGCCGGTCGCTGGCGATGCAGACCGGCCAGGTGCTGTTCACGCAGGCCAACGACATCGAACCGTTCGACGTGCCCCGGCTGCGCGACAAGCCCAACCTGACGGTGGAGACGCGCGGGTGGGAGATGTTCTCGCCGCTGATGTGGATCGAGGTGAACCACCGGATCAAGCCGCTGGACGACAAGCGGGTGCGGCAGGCGCTGAGCCACGCGTTCGACCGCAAGTTCATCGTGGACAAGCTGTGGTTTGGGGTGGGGCGGCCGGCGAGCGGGCCGATCGCCTCGACCACGCGGTTCCATGACCCATCATTGAAACCGCTGGAGCACAACCCGCGCGCCGCGCAGGATCTGCTGGAGGCGGCCGGGCTGAAGCCGAACGCCCAAGGCATCCGCCTGTCCATCAAGCACCTGCCCCTGCCCTACAGCGAAATCTGGGCTCGGCTGGCGGAATACATGCGCGCCGCCGCCCGGCAGTCGGGCATCGAGCTGGTGCTGGAATCAACCGACGCCGCCGGCTGGGCGCAGCGTGTCGGGGCGTGGGATTACGAAACGTCGATCAATTACGTCTACCAGTACGGCGATCCGACCCTGGGGGTGGAGCGGAGCTATGTCAGCAGCAACATCCAGAAGATCCTCGCGTCCAACACCAGCGGCTATAACAATCCCCAAGTGGACGCGCTGTTCGCCAAGGCGCGGTCCTCGGGCGACCCAGCGGTGCGCAAGGACGCGTTCTTCGAGCTGCAAAAGGTGCTGATCGAGGATGTGCCGGTGGTCTGGCTGATGGAGATGGTCTGGCCGACGATCCATGACAAGAAAGTCCACAACCTGGTGGAGCTTGGCACCGGCATACACGCCAGTTTCGACGATGTGTTCCTGGCTTAGAACAGGAAAGCCCTGGGTTGGCGCTGCTGCTCCAGGGTTCTTTTGCTTGAGGCGGTTGGCGCCTGAGGCTCGCTTGCCTTGGCTGGCTGAGCCTTCAGGTGCGGCAGGCGCGTTCCCTGCGGTGCTTCTGCTTCAACAGGGTCAAGGCGTGTCCCGCTGTCGCGCAGGACGTAGGGAATAACTCTGATCGCATGCAGAAATTATTTCATGTTGATGTTTTTCTGCGGTATGCCTACGGGAGACCAACCCTAACGTACGAGAAGTGTTGCCGCGTTTGACCCTGTGCGGCCATTAAGCGAAACCTATCGGCAACGTATGTCGCCACGCCACTGGCCGCTACTTGAATGGTTTGAATGCGCTGGACGAAGACGATGAACGTGTTCCTTGGCCCCAAAGCTGCACGCCTTCGTCCTGGGCCAAACCGTGTCCGGCGGGTTTTGGACGCCAGCGGCCATGCGGGCCGCCCTTTGTTCGCTGAAGGCACGCAGGCGCAAGATGGAGAACTGCCTTGCACGCCGTGAGGCTTTCCCTGGCGGGCGGCAACCATGCCACAGGTCTGTTCCCGTTCCTTGCCGGAGGTGGCGAGATGGGTGCGCGCATGCGCGCGCATGACTGGGCATCAACACCGCTTGGCCCGCCTGAGACCTGGCCGCAATCCCTCCGTGCCATTCTATCCGTGTGCCTGAACTCGCCGCTGCTCGGGACGGTCCTATGGGGGCCGGATCTGAGGATGCTCTATAACGATGCGTATATTCCCGCGCTGGCCG
>CAXTXZ010000271.1:0-2185 GCA_964248015.1 uncultured Rhodopila sp.
TTCGCCAACCAAGTTGGCGATGTTGCCCTTGCTGTCAACATCAAGTTCAACAGACCCATTGTTTAGTGATTTATTTCAAAATTTCTTATTTTACTTTAACCCGTATCTGTATGGTTACTACTTCGCTCCGCCGCCGTCCAAACCGGTTACGGCCAATGTTGCCGTCTCGCAAGCGGCGGCGTTGCAGGCCAATGCATCGGTCACGTCCTTCACCGTCAGCGACACAGCGACAACCGTGGCGGCGGCTTTCGACGCGTTGAACGGCGATGCCAAGCTGATCGCGATCACGCTGACCACCAGCGGCCCGCTGACGCTCACTGCGAGTCAGTTCAGCGCAGACACGGCCGCGATCCATAAGCTGCCCAGCAACACGCAGTTCGCGTTGAGCGGCGTGACCCTGGCGAGCGCCGCGGCGATGCAGGCGAATGCCTCGGTCAAGTCGTTCTCGGTCACCGACACCGTGGCGAACGTCGTCGCGGTCAACGGATGGGTCAGTGGCGACACCAAGCTGGCCGGGATCAGCGTGAGCGACACGGCGGCGAACATCCTCGCGAACCTGAACGCCCTGAGCGGCTATGGGCATCTGTTGTCGCTCAGCCTGACCGGCGGCACCACGCTTGCCGCCAGCCTGAGCCAGTATGGCGCTAACACCGCATTGCTTGACCGTTTGAGCGCGCCGGACACGCTGACGGTTTCCGGCGGCGCGGTGGCCAATGCCGCGACGCTGCAGGCTGACCGCCATGTCAGCGGCTACACCCTCAGCGACACGAAGGCGACGGTGCTGAGGGCGCTTGCCAGCCTCAAGGCCGATGCCAACCTGACGTCCATTGCCCTGACCGACAGCACGGCCGTGGCGGTGGGGTATGCCCAGTATCAAGGCTACGCCTCGGTGCTGGACAAGCTGGTTGCCGCCGACACGCTCACGGTGACCGGCGTGACCGCGGCGGCGGCAGGCGCGGTGGGCGCCGACAAGCATGTCGCGGGCTTCACCGTCGGCGATACGCTGGCTCACGTCGGCAGCGCCCTCGGCGCCCTGGAAACCCTGGCCAAGAGCGGCACGTTGACCGGCATCAACGTGACTGACAACAACCAGACCTTGTCGCTGTCCTCGGCGCAGTATGCGGCTGACAAGGACGCCATCACGCTCATGAGCGGCTCCTTTGCGATCACCCAGACTGCCAGGGCACCGCTGATCAACCTGATCTGGGACGCCAGCGCCGCGAACGCGCCCGCTGCCTGGAAGGCGGCGGTGCAATACGCCGCGCGATACTTCGACAACCTGATCACCAGCCCTGTCACCGTCAACATCACCGTGGGCTACGGCGAGGCGGGCGGCGCCACGCTTGACAGCGGCGCATTGGGGGAGACTTCGATCGGCGCCAGCGTCAACCTTTCGGCGGCGCAATTCAAATCCTACCTGGCCGCGGCGACCAACAGCACGGCCGTGCAAACCGCGCTGGCCAACTTGCCGGCCAACGCCTCGACGTCGGTTTACGTGCCGAGTGGGGAGGCGAAGGCCTTGGGGGTGATCGCGGGCAACGGGAGCGAGGTTGACGCCAGCGTCGGGTTCGCGGCCGATCCGAACGGCACGGTGTTCGCCTATGATCCCAACAACCGAGCGGTCGCTGGGAAATACGACTTCATCGGGGTTGTCGAGCATGAGCTTTCGCATGCGCTTGGCCGTGTGTCGTTCACCGGAACCACCACGGCGCTGGACCTGTTCCGGTACTCCAGCGCCGGGCATCTCGCGTCCTCCGCCACGACCTCTTATTTTTCAATCGACGGCGGCGTGACCAACCTTGATACGTATTCGCTGTCAAGCGACCCTGGGGACTGGGCATCCAGCGCGGGCAACGACAGCAATGACGCCTATGCCAACCCGGGCGTGGCGAACCTGTTCAGCCAAACCGACGTGACCCAGTTGAACGTGCTTGGGTATGGGATTTCCACCTCTCCGCCCTCCAGCGCGGGGCTTGCGGAGGCCAGCGCCGTTGGGGGGCTTAACGCCGCCCGCTTGTCGTTCATTGGCACGCCGGCCGTGTTGTCGACCGGCAGCGCTGTCACGAACGCAGCCCTCTCGCTGGTTCCGGCGGCGGGGGTCGAGGAGGTGTCCGGCTTCCAGTATGGGCTGGATCACCTGACGATCGACCTTGGCGGGATGACGGGATCGTTGGAGGCATTCGAC
>CAXTXZ010000271.1:2285-3729 GCA_964248015.1 uncultured Rhodopila sp.
CCTGGGCGCGGGGAGGCGGCGTGCTCCTTCAGGACCGAGTCGTTGGCGGGATCGACCTCCTTCATCAGGACGTCGTAGCCCCAGAGGTCGGCCAGGTGCTGCAGGACGTGGCGGGTGTCCTTTTCCTCCAGCAGCACGCGGTTCAGGGCACGGTGGTGCAGGATCAGGCGGCGGTCGCCAGCGAGGTTGACGTCCACCACCTGGATGTCGGGGGCGGTCCAGGAAACGTCGTAGTGCTTGGCCAGGGCCTGCTTGATCTTTCGGTAGCCGCGCTCGTCGTGGATCGCCTCGACGCGCAGGTTCGGCTCGTTGGCGTCATCCATGACGTGGAACATGCCGAAATGGCGGACCAGCTTCGGGCTTAGGTACTGCAGGATGAAGCTCTCGTCGCGATAGTTCGCCCAAACGTCGCGCAGCACGTTCATCGGGTCGCCGCTGCCGGCGATGTGGGGGAACCACTGGCGGTCCTCGGCCGTGGGGACCGTGCAGATGCGCTCGATGTCCTGCATCATGGCGAATCCCAGGGCATAGGGGTTTAGGCCGGAGTAGCGGCGGTCGTTGTACTCGGGCTGGAACACCACGTTGGTGTGCGACGTGAGGAACTCGACCATCGCGCCGTCGGTCAGCAGGCCCTTTTCGTGCAGGCGGTTCATGACCTTGTAGTGGGTGTAGGTGGCGCAGCCCTCGTTCATCACCTTGGTCTGCGACTGCGGGTAGAAATACTGCGCGATGATGCGGACGATGCGCAGGATCTCGCGCTGCCAAGGGGCCAGCCTGGGCGCGGTCTTCTCCATGAAATACAGGATGTTTTCCTGCGGCAGTTGCAGCAGGGCCTTGCGGCGCTCCTCGGCGGTGGGGTCCTGACGGACGTTTTCCTTGCCGGGAACAGTGCGCCACAGGTCGTTGAAGACCTTTTCGTCGTGCTCGCGGCGCTCGCGCTCGCGCTTTTCCTCCGAGCGCAGGTCGGCCACGCGCTTGCGCGGGTATTTGTGGACGGCGTGGCTCATGAGCGCGTGGGCGGCGTCGAGCAGGCGTTCCACCGGGCCCTCGCCGTAGCGTTCCTCGCACGACATGATGTAGTCGCGGGCGAATTCCAGGTAATCCAGGATGCCGTTGGCGTCTGTCCATTGCTGGAACAGGTAGTTGTTCTTGAAGAAGTGGTTGTGCCCGAACGCCGCGTGCGCGATCACCAGCGTCTGCATCATGGCGGTGTTTTCCTCCATGATGTAGCTGATGCAGGGGTTCGAGTTGATGACGATCTCGTACGCCAGGCCCTGCATGCCATGTTTGTAGAGCGCTTCGTGGCGCGCGAAGTGCTTGCCAAAGGACCAGTGCTTGTAGAACAACGGCATGCCGATCGAGGAATAGGCGTCAAGCATCTGCTCCGCGCCGATCACCTCGATCTGGTTCGGGTAGATGCTCAGGCCCATCTCGCCGCAGGCGA
>CAXTXZ010000271.1:3829-5846 GCA_964248015.1 uncultured Rhodopila sp.
CGCTTGAGGAAGATGTAGAGCAGCACGTAGAACCGCTTCGCCAAGTCCTTCATGTGCTCAGTCATCGAGCCGGAAACGTCCATCAGGCAGAACATGACCGCCTGGGCGACCGGCTTGGGCATCGGGTCGAAACGCTTGTAACGCACATCCAGGGGATCGATGAAGGGAATCAGCCCGGTGCGGCGCTGCTTGCGCGCCAGCTCTTCCTCAAGCGCGAGGCGGCGAGGCTCGTCGTGGCCGTCGGCCAGCGCCTCGATCTCGTCGCGAAGGGCTTGCAGTTCCTCCGGTTTCGGGCGGCGCAGGGCGATGCGGCGGGACAGCGAGTTGCGCACCGTGCGGTTCAGCGCGAGGTTGGCCGGAGAGCCGGAGACGGAGTAGCCGGCGCGATGGAAGACCACCGCATCGGCATTGACGACGCGGCGTTTCGCCAAGTCGGGAAGCTCCAGGTCTTCCAGGAACAGGTCGACGAACTCCTCCCGCGACAGGGCGAAGCGGAAATCGTCCTCGCCCTCGCCGTCGGGGCTGCCTTCCGATCCGCCGCCCCCGCCGCCCTGCGGGGGACGCTGGATGGTGTCGCCGGCGATGTACTCCTTGTTGCCAGGCAGCAGGTGGTCCCGGATGCCGCCGGAGCCGCTGCGCCGGAAGGACGGCTCGTGCACGCCCTGCGCGGGCAACACGACCTCGCCGCCCTCGTCGGCGTCCTTGATGCTGCGGCTGCCGGCGCTCTCGTGCACCGCCTTGCGGATCTGCGACTTGGCGCGCCGCATGAAGCGCTGGCGGTTCGCGAGGTTCTTGCCACTCGGGTTCAGGCGGCGGTCAACTATGTGCATAGCGTGCCTGCGGGACCTTTCAGGGTGTGCGGGACATGGTCAGCCCGCCTGCTTAACACGCATGTACCATTCCACCAGCCGCCTGACCTGACGCTCCGTGTAGCCGCGGCTGGTCATGCGGTCGACGAATTCGGTGTGCTTCTTCTCGGTGTCGCTGTCCTTCTTCGAGCCGAAGCTGATGACCGGCAGCAGTTCCTCGACCTGGCTGAACATGCGCCGTTCGATCACGTCGCGGATTTTCTCGTAGCTTGTCCAGGACGGGTTCTTGCCGTTGTTGTTGGCGCGGGCTCGCAGGCAGAATTTCACGACCTCGTTGCGGAAGTCCTTGGGATTGGCGATTCCTGCCGGTTTTTCGACTTTCGTCAACTCCTGGTTCAGCAGCTCGCGGTTCAGCAACTGGCCGGTGTCGGCGTCCTTGAAGTCGATGTCCTCGATCCAGGCGTCGGCGTAGGAGACGTAGCGGTCGAACAGGTTCTGGCCGTAGTCGTGGTAGGATTCCAGGTAGGCCTTCTGGATTTCGTTGCCGATGAACTCGGCGTAGCGCGGGGCGAGTTCGCCCTTGATGAATTCCAGGTAGCGCTTCTCGGTGTCCTGCGGCATCTGGTCGCGGCGGATCGACTGCTCCAGCACGTACATCAGGTGCACCGGGTCGGCGGCGACTTCCGTCGTGTCGTGGTTGAAGGTCGCCGCCAGCACCTTGAAGGCGAAGCGGGTGGACGCGCCGTCCATGCCTTCCTCGACGCCCGCGGTGTCCTTGTACTCCTGCAAGGAGCGCGCGCGCGGATCGGTCTCCTTCAGGCTTTCGCCGTCGTAGACGCGCATCTTGGCGTAGAGCGTCGAGTTCTCGTGACGCTTCAGGCGGCTCAGCACCGAGAAGCGGGCCAACATTTCCAGCGTCGCGGGAGCGCAGGGGGCCGCGCCCAGTTCCGAGCGGGAGACGAGCTTTTCGTAGATCTTCTGTTCTTCGGTCACCCGCAGGCAGTACGGCACCTTGATGACGTAGATGCGATCGATGAAGGCTTCGTTGTTCTTGTTGTTCTTGAACGACTGCCACTCCGATTCGTTGGAGTGGGCCATGATGATGCCCTGGAACGGGATCGCGCCGATGTTCTCGGTGCCGATGTAGTTGCCTTCCTGCGTCGCGGTCAGCAGGGGGTGCAGCATCTTGATCGGCGCCTTGAACATCT
>CAXTXZ010000272.1:0-5842 GCA_964248015.1 uncultured Rhodopila sp.
CCAGGCGGCGTCGTCGCGCAGCAGGGCGATGACCGCTTGCGCGAAGGCGGCGGGGTCGTCCTCGACGGCGGCGACCTCGGACAGGCTGGGCAGGCCCTGGGCGCCAACGGCGGTGGTGACCAGCGGCACGCCGTCGCGCAGGGCCTCGACGACCTTCAGTTTCACGCCCGCGCCGCAGCGCAGCGGCACCACGGCGACGCGGGCGCGTCCATACGCATCGGCAAGCTCCGCGTCCGAGACATTGGCGGCAACGGTGATCGCCTCCCCCGCCAGGGCTTGCACCGCATGGGTCGGGTTCGACCCGATGATCGACAGGCGCGCCTCCGGCAGCGCGGCGCGGATCAATGGCAGCGCCTCGGCGGCGAACCAGGCCGCGGCATCCTGGTTGGGCGGGTGGCCGAAGCCGCCGACGAAGATGATCTCCTGGCTGGCCGGCGCTTCGCGTTCAAGGCCGAAGCGGCTGAAGCCATAGGGCATGACCGAGGCCACCGCCGCGTCCGGTTGCAGTTCGGCGGCGATGGCGGCTTCCTCCTCGGACGGGTAAAGCGACAGGTCGGCCTGCCGCCAGATCTCCCGCTCGCGCCCCAGCATGGCGTCGGCCGCTCGGCGCAGCCTTTCGTCGCCCATCACGCCCGCCTGCTGTCGCATCCGCCGGAAATGCAGGTCGTGGCCGTAGTAGACGATGCGCGCCACGGAGTGATGCCGGACCAGCGGGAGGATGTCCTCGGCCACGTCGGGCCGGCTGAGCAGCACGTGGTCGAGTTCGTGGCCGACGCCCCTGATCCAGCTTTCGAACGAGCCGTGCCCGTGGAAGACCTCGATGCCCATGCCGAGGAGCCGTTCGGTGTAGCCGGGGCTGTAGGCCCCGTTGTGCGGCCAGAACTTCACCACCATGTCCGTCCGCGCCAGCACGTCGAGGAACGCCAGCATGGTGGCGGAGCCGGCGTCGCGGTCGGCTGTCGGGACGTAGTGGTCCACCACCAGCACGATCGGCCGGTGCATGGCGCTGTCGCGCGCCCGGAAGACCGCCTGGCCCCTGGGGTAGTGCCGAGCGGCCAGGGTTTCCGCCCAGGCCCTGACGAAGCGGTGGCGGTTGGCGACTTGGTAGGACTTGATGCCGACCTCGGTGTCGAGGCCGTGCGAGATGCCCTCGTGATGGATGACCCGCGACGCCGGCTGGTAGAACGTCTTGAGGCCGATCGCGCGCAGCCGGAAGCACAGGTCGGAGTCCTCGAAGTAGGCCGGCGCGTAACGCTCGTCGAAGCCGCCCAGCCGAGCGAATGTGGCGCGCGCGACCATCAGGGCGGCGCCGGAGCAGTAATCGACCTCCCGCACGTAGTTGTAGAGGGGTTTCGCCGGGTCCTCGTGGCGGCCGAAGTTCCAGGCGGAGCCGTCCCGCCAGACGATGCCGCCGGCTTCTTGCAGGCTGCCGTTGGGGTAGAGCAGCTTGGCGCCCACCGCTCCGGCGTCGGGCCGGTCGCGCATCAGGGCCAGCATAGGCTCCAGCCAGTTCGCCAGCACCTCCGTGTCGTTGTTGAGGAACAGGAGGTAGTCGCCCTTCGCCAGCCCGGCGGCCTTGTTGCAGGTGTGCAGGAAGCCGAGGTTGGCGTCGTTGCGGATCAGCCGGATGCCGCGCACCTGGCGCAGGATCGCGGCGTCCGCGCCGGGCCATGCGTCGTCGATGACGAGAATCTCGATCGGCGCCGCCGGGGCATGCTCCACCAGGGAGGTCAGGCAGCGCAGGGTGAAGTCCACCTGGCCGTAGGTCGGGATGATCACGGAAACCAGCGGCTCATCGACGCCCGGCAGGACCAGCCTGTCCGGATCGACCCGTTCAAGCGCCGCCGGCAACGGCGCGGGCGGGGCGTCCCGCCGCAGCCTTCTGGCGCGCAGCCAGTACCGCATGTGGATGTGAAGCTGGAGCGTGGCCGTCCACCAGGCCAGCAGCACGGCGCGGCGCAGCAGCCTCGCCAGGAAGGGCGAGCGGCCGTTCAGCGAGCGGGCGAAGGCAAGCGCCTGCCACAGCCCCAGATCGATCCAGGCGGCAACCTGGATGCGTGACGCGCGGAGCGACTGACTCAACTCAAGGAACCCCGGTTTGAAGGGCTCCATGGTGACGGGGCAAGCTTAACGAAACGTTAAGGGCGGACGTTTGGGCATTGCTGGATATGCGGCGGGGTTGAGAGGATGGGCAGCCCGCTCATGCCGGGATCGCGCCCATGGCTGATCGTGACGCTTGGCTTTAGCGCCAGGCCAGTCGGCTTGCGCGATTTCAGAGGAGTTCGTTTGCCGGACGGCTGGACTGGCCGATGCCTTACTTCGCCTGGAAGTTCGGCAGCCGGCGCTCGCCCATGGCCTTGGTGCCTTCCTTGAAGTCGGCGGTGTCGCGCAGCCAGTCCTGCTCCTCGTATTCGCGTTCCGTGGCCTGCGCGACCGCCTCGGCGAGGCCGCGGCGCAGCGTTTCGCGGGTGGCGATGATCGCCAAGGGCGCGGACTGGGCGATCTCGGTGGCGACCTCGACGGCTTTGGACCGTACTTGATCCTGTGGGACGCAGTGGTCCACCAGGCCGATCGCCAGCGCCTCCTGGCCGGTCAGGCGGCGGCCGGTGTACATCATCATGGCGGCGTTCTGCCCGCCGATCAGGCGGGGCAGGGAGGCGGTCAGGCCGAAGCCGGGATGAAAGCCAAGGCGGGTGAAGTTGGTGGAGAACCGGGCCTCCGGGCAGGCGACGCGGAAATCCGCCATGACCGCGAGGCCGACGCCCGCGCCGACGGCGGCGCCATGCACGGCGGCGACGATCGGCTTGGCGGTGCGCCACAGCCGCTGGGCTTCCTTGTAGAGATGCCGGCCGCGCTTGGCCGCGCGCGCGACGCCGTCGGGGCCGCGGCTGCCGAAATCCGCGCCGGCGCAGAAATGCTTGCCCTCGGAGCACAGCACGATGGCGCGCACGTCCGGGGTGCGGTCATAGATGTCGAGGGCGTCGGCGATTTCCGCCACCATGTCGGTGTCGATGAAGTTGTTGGGGCCGCGCCGCACCTCGATCGTGGCGATGTGGCCGGCGGTGTCCACGGCGATGTGTTCGTATGGGCCGTGCTGCATGGTGTCCTGCCCCTTGTCCTGATGGGAGGAAGCTTAGGTCCGGGCGGCGCGGCGGGCAATCATCGCGACGTTGAGGGCGGAACAGTCGCTTGAGTGCTTAGGAATGTCGGCGCGAGTTGACAGACGCAACCTTACACCTCGATACCGTCCGGATCGCGCGCGCCATGAACGACACGCTCTATCACCACCAAACCGTCATCGCGGGGCGTGTAGAGGATGAGATAGGCGCCATGCACCACGCCGCGCACTCCTGTTCCAAACTCTTCGCGAAGCCTATGGCGACGCGGATGCTCAGCAACTCGGCGGCAGTGGTCACGCAGCTCCCGAACAAAAGACTGGGCACGTACCGGATTATTATGGCCGATGTAGTCTGCGATTTCCTGCAAATCGTCGCGGGCCGCAGGTGTGTAAGCAATGCGGGTCGTCACTCGTTGCCCTGTTGCCCTTCCTGCTCAGCCAGCGACCCATATTTTGCCTGTAGCGAGCCGAAGACCTCTTCCTCCGAAAGAAGGACGCCACTGCGGCGGCTTGCCTCAATAGAACGCCGGATTTCCTCGACCTTGAGTTGACGCAGCTTCTCGCGATCTTCCAGCAGCCGCAGGCCCTCACGAACAACCTCGGAGGCATTGTTGTAGCGGCCACCCTTTATCAGCTCGTCGATCAGGCCCTCAAAATGGCCTCCAAGAGCATAACTACGCGGCATAAGAACTCCTTTTAGATAACTATTATCATAAATCCCTTGCGTGTCAATTTTGGCTGAAGCGGTGATTGTCAAGGCTCACTGCAACAGGCAGGGCGGAAGGGGACGAAAATCAGGATATCGGCAAGTCAGGAGAGTAGCCTGTTCAATCACTTGCTGCTACATGCCCGGCTGGACAAGGAACCGGCCGGTCAGTGCCCGTTGCGCTTCCTGCTGCCGTTCTTGCGCAACAGGAACTCCCGGCCGATCTTGACCATTGGCACGCCGTCGTATTCGACGATGTCGGCGGTCGCATACGTCTCGTGCCAGTGGTCCGGGATGAAGCTTCCGGTTCCCACCACGTCGATCGGCGCCCTGGCATCCGCCATCACCCGGCACTTCTCCACGCCGAAGCCGGATGAGGCGACGATCCTCACCTTCGGGTAGCCCCCTGCGTCCAGCGCCTCGCGCATGCGCCAGATCGCGGCGGCGGAGACGCCGGTGCCGACCAGGTAGCGCAGCTCGGCGTCGCTGCGATAGCGCCGTATCGCCCCTGGGGCGTAGCGCTCCAGCACGGCGTAGCTTTCCGCCGGGTCCAGGCCTTCCATGAAACGGCCGCCATGCGTGTCGAGGCGGAACGACAGGTCGCCCGAGGCGGCAAGCTCGGGGAAGCGGGCGCAGACCGCCAGGCCGTCGGTGACCTCGCGCCCGAAGAAGTCCACCAGCACGGTCATTGGCTCGTCTGGGAAGGTTTCGCGGAACATCTCGGCCGCGCGCACCGTGGAGCCGGCGTAGCCGATCAGGGAATGCGGCATGGTGCCCAGGCCGCGCGGCGCGCCGAACCAGTGGGCGGTGCCGTCGTTGGCGTTGCCGATGAAGCCTTTCGCGCCTTCCAGCTTGGCCGCGTTGCCGCCGACCGAGGCGGCGTAGGACATGATCTCCTGCATTTCCGCGCCGGCGCAGTGACGCGCCTCCATGGCCAGGAAGGCGACATTCGGCAGCGACAGCGCCATCTGGTAGGCGTTGTGCGCCGCGACGCAGGCCGCGCCCATCTTTTGCAGCAGGATGGTTTCCAGGTCCGACAACTGCTCCATGCTGCCGGTCAGGTAGACGATCGGCTCGCCGGCGCCGACCCAGTCGCCTTCCCCGTGTACCAGGTCAACCTCGATTCGCGCGCCGCGCAGGTCGGCGACGGTGTTGAGCCAGTCCAGCATCAGGCCGGGCGCGCAGATCACCGGACGGCGCAGGAACACGGCATAGGTGACTGTCTTGTCGCCGAAGCGCGCGACGATCCGCTTGGTGCGGTTGAAGTAGCTGTCGGTCCTGGCGGCGATGTCGGCCGCCAGCCCATCCGCTGCCTTGTCGGTCACGTCCGGCTCATTGCGCGGCCAGCGCCGGCGACGAGGCGGGCAGGCGGCGGCGCTTCAGTTCCTCGGCCACCAGGAACGCCAGTTCCAGCGCCTGTTCGGCGTTCAGGCGCGGGTCGCAGAAGGTTTCGTAGCGCTGCTTCAGGTCCAGTTCGGACAACTGGTGCGCGCCGCCTATGCATTCGGTGACATCCTGGCCGGTCATTTCGACATGCACGCCGCCGGGCCAGGTGCCCTCGGCGGTGTGGATGTCGAAGAAGCGGCGGACCTCGCTCAGGATGGAGTCGAAGCTGCGGGTTTTCATCATCAGCCCGGTCGTCACGGTGTTGCCGTGCATCGGGTCGCACAGCCAGACCACCTTGTGGCCGGAGCGTTCGACCGCGCGCACCAGCGGCGGCAGCCTCTCGCCCACCTTGTCCGCGCCCATGCGGCTGATCAGCGTGATCCGGCCGGCCTCGTTCCTCGGGTTCAGGATGTCGAGCAGCCGCAGCAGGTCGTCCGGCTCCTGGGTCGGGCCGACCTTCATGCCGAGGGGGTTCTGCAGGCCGCGGAGGAACTCGACGTGGGCGCCCTCGGCCTGGCGCGTGCGGTCGCCGATCCAGAGGAAGTGGGCGGAGCAGCCGTACCAGTCGCCGGTGGTGGAGTCGACGCGGGCCAGGGCCTGTTCGTAGGGCAGCAGCAGGGCCTCGTGGCTGG
>CAXTXZ010000273.1:0-5837 GCA_964248015.1 uncultured Rhodopila sp.
TTATCAGCGCGGTCAGCGCGAACGACTGGCCGAGCGCCTGCACTATCTGCGACGGCAGGAAGTCGCCGGTTGCCCACTGGCTGGTCAATCCCGTCGCCATCCAGCAGGCGACACCGATCAACGCGGCGCCGAGGGCCAGCACCCAGCGTCCGTCAACCCGCCGCAGCACATTCGCCAGCGGAAGCGCGAGCACCAGTTGCGGCAGGGCGATCCACAGCAGCACGCTGCCGACCTGCAACTCACGGAAATTCTGCACGACCTGCAAATAGGTCGGAATGATGTAGGCCGTTGACAGGATGATGAAGCGGAAGCCGGCGAGCAGCAGCATCAGCAACAGCAGGTTGCCGCGAATGAGCTTTCCGAGGTTCAGGAACGGCCGCGCGGTCGAGAACTCACGCCACGCGAAGGCCAAGGTGACGATGCAGCCGGACAGCAACAAGCCGATCACCAGCCCGGCATTGCTCCAGCCCAGCCGGTTGCCCTGGTCAAGACCGGCATACAGCAACCCGAAACCGATCACGGCGTAGGCAAGCCCAGGCCAATCAAGGTCACGCGCCAAGGCAAGGTTCATGTCCTCCCTCGGCACGCCGTAGGAGATGCAGAGGAACATCAACGGCAGCATCGCGCAGTACTGCCAGTCGATCCATCGCCAGGACCAGTGGTCCGCGTACCATCCCTCCAGGGACGCCGCGACGTTCTGCGACAGCTCCGAGTTCATGGCGTAAAGCGAAAGCCCGTAGATCACCAGGCTGGCCGGCAGGCTGCGGATGATGAAGCTGATGGTCAGCGGAATGAACGTCCCTGACCCGATCCCGCCAAGCACCTGCATCGCCATGAACGCCGCCAGGTTGGGGGACAGCGGGCCGAGCAGGCTGGTGGTGAACATCAGCAGGATGCCGAGCAGCAGGACGCGCCGAACCCCGAAGATGGCCCCGAGATAGGGGGAGGCGACGCCGATCACCATCTGCCCGATGCCGAACGCGGTGGTGATCCAGGCTCCCTCGTCGAAGCCGACGTGCAACCCGCCCCGGAGATCGGCCACGCCGAAGCTTGTCACGCGGCCGGCAAGGGTGGCGATGACCGACCCAAGCAACACCCCGAGGATGCCAATGTAGGGGCGCAGCGTAGCCGCGGGCAGGCGCGGATGCGACGCCACGACGGCATGCAGCGCGCGGCCCGACGCGCTGACCGGCGCCCCCTGCCCCGCCGCGTCCGCCGACGCCGCGGGCGAGGTCATTCCTGGCCCGCACGCGCCGGCGCGGCAGGCTGCCCAGGCTGGACCGGCGCGGGGCGGGACGCAGGACCCTTTTGAGTCGAACTTGGCGTTGGTTCGCGATTCTCGACAGAACCCGTGTCGATCGTTGCCTCGACCGACAAGCCGGGACGGACCAGCGTGCCCAGTGACGGGTTCGCATCCAGCACGATCTTCACCGGCACGCGCTGCACCACCTTGGTGAAGTTGCCGGTGGCGTTGTCCGGCGGCAGCAGGGCAAACGTGCTGCCGGTGCCCGGCGACCAGCTATCCACATGCCCGGTCAACACGAGGTCGGGGAACGCATCGACCGTCACGCTCGCCGCGTCGCCCAGGCGCACGTTGGTCATCTGTGTTTCCTTGTAGTTCGCGATCACCCAGATTCGCGGCAGCGGCACGACCGAGATCACCTGCGTGCCGACATTGACGAACTGGCCGGGACGGACCTGGCGCTGCCCGACCAGGCCATCGGCCGGCGACAGGATGCGGGTGTATTCAAGGTTGTCGCGTGCCAGCGTGACCTGCGCTTCCGCGCCACGGAGCTGCGCCTGCAACTGCTTCTCCTGCACGTCGAGGCCGCTCAGCAGCGCCTGTTGCTGATCAAGCTGGGCATAGTTCAGTTGCAGTTGCGCGCCGGTGCGCCGTTCATTGGCGTCCGCCTGCTCAACCAGTTGCTGGGTTCCGGCTATCTTGGTCTGCAGCAGGTCGCGCTGGCGTTTCGCCTCCAGGTCGTAGCGGACCATGTCGGCCTCGGTTGCCTGGATGGTTGCCTGCGCCTGGCGGACCAGCGCGCGCTGAACGTCCTTCTGGTTGGCGATGTTGGCCAGCGTCGCCTGCGCCGCCGCCTGGTTCGCCTCGGCCTGCGCCAACTGCGCCCGGTAATCGGTGGCGTCGATCTCGACGATCAGGTCGCCCTTGCGGACGGCTTGATAGTCCGTGACGCCGACATCCGAGACATAACCCGACACCTTCGCCGCCAGCGGCGTGACATCGCCGGCGGTGTAGGCGTCGTCGGTGGCCTCGTAGCGGGCCGCGCCTGTCCAGCGGTTCCAGTGCCCCGCGACATACCAGCACAACACCCCCGCCGCGATCACCAGCGATACGCGCAGCACCGGGAAAAACCAGCCGAAGCCGGATTGCCGTCGCGCCTCGACCGGAGCGGCGACGGACACGCTGGGAGGTGAGGCAGGCCCCGGTGGTTCGTTGATATCAGGCATGAGGAACGCCAATGGATGAGGGACGCGGGAACAAGTGCTGGTCCGCGCACTGATCCATAAGCACGGACATGCGCGACCTGCGACGATCCTTTGACGCATGACCTGACCGTCACGGCAAAAACTAACCGGAAGCAAAGGGGAGCGGCAAGCTCTTGTCCATGTTCCATGGCCCTCGGTTCACCGCCTTGCCGGAAGAAAGCTGGTGTCCTGGCGCCAAATCCGTGGGTTGTCGCGAAACTTTAATACAGGAACAGAAAATGCCTTAGCGCGGGGACACGGCGGCGCGTGCCATGCCGGACGCCACGTTGCGCATCAGGGGGCCGACCAGCGACGCCGCCTGATGAGCGGCGATCAGGCCGAGAAGCGCCACGAGGTTGACCAGGAACAACTGCCTGACAACCGGGGCGGCGAAGGCGGCGTCGCTGCCGGGCAACGCGAAGCTGGCGACATAGAGACCCAGCTCATAGGCGGCGAACGCGCCGACGAAGGGCAGGCTGATGGCGAGAGAGGCCGAGCGCCGGGGGGAGAGGGCGATGGCGGTTAGCAGGGCCAGGCCGGCGGAGAGGCCGATGGCGAGGCCCCAGGCGGCGCTGTCCCAAGTCCAGGGATAGCCGAGGCAGCCATAGCCGACGGCCTGGTTGCCGACCCATGCCAGGCCGATCACGCCGGCGGCGTCCCGAGGCTCGATCTTGAGGGCGGCCAGCGTGGCGAGGGCGGCGAAGGGCGTCGCGCAGGCAAGGAACAGGCTGAGGCCGGCGCCGGAAGCGATGATCAACGCCATCCAGATGACGCGTCCCATCGCGGCGTTGCCGCTGCCTTTTGCTGTCGCGCCCGTGCTGCCGTCCATCGACCACCTGTTGCAATCCGTGCCGTCGCTTCAGCCCGGACAGCCGGGCGGCGCTTAAACCCTGGGAGCGGCGCCTGTGAAACGCGCTTGAAAGTCCACCCCTGCCTTGGGCGCATTGAAGCCGCATCGCAGGGGGGAAATCAACTGCTACCGGTTGCGCCAGTCGGGCCTGCGCTTTTCGGCGAAGGCTCTTGGCCCTTCCAGGTAGTCCTGGCTTTCCATGTTCTCGCGCTGCGCCGGGTAGATTGTCCGCATCGCCTGCTCCAGGCTTGGCTCATCGAGGCCTCGGCAGGCCGCCTGCTTGGAGGCTCGGATCGCCTTGGGCGAGCACTCCAGGATCATCGCGGCCCAGCGCTGGGCGGCGGCCAGCGCCTGGCCTTCCGGCACGGTTTCGGTGACGAAGCCGAGGTCGTAGCCTTCGCGGGCGGTGACACGGCGGCCGGTCAGGATCATGCCCATCGCCTGCTTGACGGGGATCGCGCGCGGCAGGCGGTGCACGCCGCCGGCGCCGGCGATCAGGCCGACCCGAGGCTCGGGCAGCGCGAAGACGGCGTTTTCCGCCGCGATGATGATGTCGCAGGCCAGGGCGGTTTCGAAGCCGCCGCCCATGGCGACTCCGTTGACCGCCGCGATCATCGGCTTGGCCAGGTCGAAGCGGTGGCAGAGGCCGGCGAAGCCGCGCGGGCCGTTCGGCCGCCGCTTGCCGCTGGCCTGCACCTTGAGGTCGTTGCCGGCGCAGAAGGCGCGCTCCCCTGCCCCGGTGACGATGCCGACCCAGAGGTCGTCGCGGGCGGCGAATTCGTCCCAGACCAGGGCAAGCTCGTCGTTGGCGTCGGCGTGCAGCGCGTTCAGCGCCTCGGGCCGGTTCAGCGTGACGACGCGGACGCGGCCCTCGTCTTGCACCGTGCAATAATGGTGGGGCATCAGCCGACGACCTCGCTGTCGCGCAGCGTGGCGATGCGGGCGGGGTCGTAGTCCAGCCACTCGGCCAGCACCTGTTCGCCGTGCTCGCCCAGCAGCGGGGCCGGCTTCACGTCGGGCGGACGGCCGCCGAAGCGGACGGGCCAGCCGCTCATGACGTAGTCGCCCACCCGCGGATGATGCATGGCCTGGCGGATGCCGCGTTGCAGGAAGGTCGGGTCGTCGGCAAGCTCGCGCGTGTCCAGCACGGCGCCGGCCGGGATCGTCGCGCCGCCGACGAGGTCCATCGCGGCGTGCTTGTCGTGCTGGATCGTCCAGGCCGAGACGATCTCGTCCACCTCGGCGCGATGCTCGGTGCGGGCGGCGGGGGTGGCGTAGCGGGGGTCGCCGATAAGGTCCTCGCGGCCCATGACCTTCAGCAGCCGGGTCCAGTGCTCGGGGTTGGCGCCGCTGGTGTAGATGTAGACGTAGTCGTTGGCGCCGCCGCCCTTGCACGGGTAGACGCCGATGGGCGGGTTGCCGCCGCCCACGGTTTTCGATCCGGCGCGCGGGGCGGGGCGGCCGTCGGTGCGCTCCATGTAGGCGAAGGCGTTGCGGATGTAGTGCAGGATGGAGTCCTGCATCGCGACTTGCAGGTGCTCGCCCTGCCCGGTGCGCAGGCGGCGGATGTAGGCGCCGAGGATCGAGACCGCCATCAGCATGCCGGTGCCGGTGTCGCCAATGGTTGCGCCCGGCTTGCAGGGAGGGCCGTCCTCCTCGCCGGTGACCGACATCAGGCCGCCGCAGGCCTGGGCGATCATGTCGAAGGCGAGGTTTTTCTCGTACGGGCTGCCGGCGCCGAAGCCCTTGACCTGGCAGAAGATGATCGCCGGGTTGATCGCGCGGACCACGTCGTAGCCGAGGCCCAGGCGCTCGATCGCGCCGGGGGCGAAGTTCTCGATCATCACGTCGGCGGCGCGGGCGAGGTCCTTGACGAGTTCGAGGCCGCGCGGGTCTTTCAGGTTGACCGCGACGGAGCGCTTGTTGGCGTTGTATTGCAGGAAATAGAGCGCGTCCTTGTCGGCCTTGCCGCCCACGGACCGTCCGGGATCGCCGACCTTGGGGTTTTCGACCTTCACCACGTCGGCGCCCATCCAGGCCAGCGCCTCGGTGCAGGACGGGCCGGCCTCGAACTGCGTCAGATCGAGGATTTTCAGTCCGGCCAGGCAGTTCTCTCCGCTCATCGTTGGCGTCTCCCTGTTTTCGTGAGGTTACGCCGGTCGTTGTGGCGGCGTCGAGAGGCGGGGACGCGTTGCTTGAACCGTTGGGATTGCGGCGGGACTGAACGGCTTCGTGGGGCGCCTGCGTCGCGAAGGGTTTCGCTTGGGGGGCGGCTTTGCTTGGGCACGTTTCGGCGCTTGGCGACCAACGGCTCCGGATGGCGCCGGACAGCGATCCTTGGCGCTTCTTGCGGCGGAGGGTTACTTTCCTCGCCGATGTTTGAGGGATCGTCCGCTTTCGACGCAGAGGGCGCAGAGCGGGGCGCAGAGGGCGCAGAGGGCGGCCCTGGTTTCATCGCGCGACTTGTTGGCGGCGGAGGTGCTGCTTTTCGCGTGGCGCG
>CAXTXZ010000274.1:0-5834 GCA_964248015.1 uncultured Rhodopila sp.
GTGCCGCCCCGCGTCCCGCATGGCCGCGCGAACGGCCGCCCCCGGCCGCGCCTGGGAGTGCGCGAGCGCCGCCAGCACGATCCATCCCGCCGCTAGCCGTGACGCCGGCAGGTTCACCACGTCGTCAAGCCGAGCGGCGGCCCAACCGAAGGCCTCGTGGCGGGGCGTGCGATGGCCGATCATGCTGTCCGCCGTGTTGACCGCCTTGTAGGCGACCAGGCCGGGCAACCCGAACGCGGCGCACCAGAACGCAGGCGCAACCACGCCGTCCGAGAAGTTCTCGGCCAGGCTCTCGATCGCCGCCCGCGCCACGCCGGCCTCGTCGAGCGCCAGGGGGTTGCGGCCCACGATCCGCGACACCGCCGCCCGGCCGGACTCAAGGCCGCCCTGCTCCAATCCGTCGGCGACGGCGGCGACATGCTCATGGAGGCTTCGTTGGGCAAACAAAGAACTGGCCAGCACGGCTAGGGGCAGCACGCCAGCCGGGCCGATCCACCAGACAAAGGCCCACTGCAAGGCGAGCGCGGGCAGGACCGCCACCGCCAGCATGCCCGCGACGGCCGCGACGCCGGCCAGGCGCCGCCGGGCTTGCGGCCAGCCGTCGCGATTGAGCCAGGCGTCGAGGCGCGCGATCAAGGCGCCGATCCAGACCACAGGATGGCGGAGCGCGCGAAACAAAGCCGGCGGATAGCCGATGGTGGCCTCAATGAGCAAGGCGCCGGCAAGGAGGGACAGGTTCGTGGCCAGCATTGTCGGTGGTTCCGCGATCTCCGGCGCGGCGGTTACCACGTCCGTCCCGCGTGCGGCAGCGGCGTCGCTCGCGCAGGACAGCCTCCTTCAGACGCGGCGGCTGTTCCCTGGCGCGCCGGATGAAAAAGCGTGGGACGCGCGGGGGTAGCTGCAAACTCGCGCCATTCAGGCGGCTTCCCACGACAGGGCGCCTCACCTGAAACGATTCGGGCGCGAAGGCTTCAACACTTCTCATGCTGTGCACGACTCGCCTTCGGTGTGCGGCGCGATGCCTGTCGTTTGTTTCCGGAATCCCGGCATCCTCCCGCAGCCGCGGTCTCCATCCGTTTCGGGAACCGCGTCGCCGGACAATGTTGGGCAGCGCTGGGACCGGAATGACCTGACGCGGGGTTCCGGGCGTGGCCTGATGCGCCCGCCCTTGGGTGTTGCCGCCCTTTGAGCCTACCATCCCCGGTCTAAACCCTGCCTCGCGGGAGAGCCAGAATGACGACCATGCGGGCCTTTGTCATTGGCCAGTCGCCGCGCCCGGACGTGGAGGCGCTGATCGCCTCCGCCGTGCCGGGCATGACGGTGCGTCTGGAGGGCGCGCTTGACGGCATGGCGCGCGAACGGATCGCAACGGAGGCCGCGCCGCGAGACGATGCCGACACGCTGTTCACCGTGCTGCCCTGGGGCGAGGCCACGACGATTTCCAAGGCCGTCGTGACCGCCCGCCTCGTTGAACGCCTGCGCGACAGCGGCCCGGCGCTGCTGTGCTGCACCGGCGCGTTCAAGGGGCTGCCGCAACGCGCCAATGTCGTGCAGCCCTCCGCCGTGATGAACGGGCTCGCCGCATCATTGCTGCCCGCCGGCACGCTCGGCCTGTTCGTGCCGCTTTCGGAGCAGGTGGGCACGCTCAGCGCGTTGCGGGCGCGCGCCGGCGTGCGCGTGGCGGCCGTGCCGCTGCGCCCGTTGTCGGACGCGGCGGCGGTGGATGCGGCGGCGCGCCGGATGGCGGAGCAGGGGCCTGACCTCGTGATCCTGGACTGCATGTCCTACACGCCGGCCGACAAGGCCCGCATCGCCGAGATCCTTGGCTGCCCGATCCTGCTTCCCATCGTGGCCGCGGCCCGTGTCATGGCGTGCCTGTTGCCGGAGTGAGGCCATGGGCGGGAAGCCGGGGTTGCAGGCATCGAGGAGCGCTGCCCTCCCACGGATGGCGGGATCAACCGTCACGCGCGCCTGCGTTGGGCCTTTGACGCCTCCTGCACGGGGAGCAGGGGCGCCAGGAAGCGGCCGGTGTAGCTGGCCGGGTTGGCGACGATGTCCTCCGGGGTGCCTTCCGCGACGATGCGGCCGCCGCCTTCGCCGCCCTCCGGACCCAGGTCCAGGAGCCAGTCGGCGGTCTTGATGACTTCGAGGTTGTGCTCGATCACCACGACCGTGTTGCCCTGGTCCACCAGGGCATGCAGGACTTCCAGCAGCTTGCGGACATCCTCGAAGTGCAGGCCCGTGGTGGGTTCGTCCAGGATGTACAGCGTCCGGCCGGTGGCTCGGCGGGCCAGTTCCTTGGACAGCTTGATGCGCTGGGCCTCGCCGCCGGACAGGGTGGTGGCCTGCTGGCCCAGCGCTATGTAGCCCAGGCCGACTTGCTGGAGGATCTTCAGGCGGTCGTGGATTCGCGGCTGGGCGCTGAAGTAGGGGACGGCCTCCTCGACGGTCATCGCCAGGACCTCGGCGATCGACTTGTCGCGGAACTTGATCTCCAGCGTTTCCCGGTTGTAGCGCTTGCCCTTGCAGGTGTCGCAGGTGACGTAGACGTCGGGCAGGAAGTGCATCTCGATCTTCAGCACGCCGTCGCCCTGGCAGGCCTCGCAGCGCCCGCCCTTGACGTTGAAGCTGAAGCGGCCGGGCTTGTAGCCTCGGGCGCGGGCCTCGGGCAGCTCGGCGAACCAGTCGCGGATCGGGGCGAACAGGTCGGTGTAGGTGGCGGGGTTGGACCGAGGGGTGCGGCCGATCGGCGACTGGTCGATGTCGATGATCTTGTCGAGCTGGTCCAGGCCCTCGATGCGGTCGTGCGCGGCGGGGACGAGGCCCGCGCCCATCAGGCGGCGGGCGGCGGCCTTGTAGAGCGTGTCGATCACCAGGGTGGACTTGCCGCCGCCGGAGACGCCGGTGACGCAGGTGAAGGTGCCGAGCGGGAAGCTGGCGGTGACGGAGCGCAGGTTGTTGCCGCGCGCGCCGACGACGCGCAGCACGCGGTCCCGGACGGCGCGGCGCGCCGGCGGGACGGGGATGTGGCGGCGGCCGGACAGGAAATCCCCGGTCAGGGATTGGGGGTTGGCGGCGACCTCGGCGGGGGTGCCCTCGGCGATGACGTGGCCGCCGTTGATGCCGGCGGCGGGGCCCATGTCGATCAGGTGGTCGGCGGCGCGTATGGCGTCCTCGTCGTGCTCCACCACAAGCACGGTGTTGCCGAGGTCGCGCAGGCGGCGCAGCGTGCCCAGCAGGCGCTCGTTGTCGCGCTGGTGCAGGCCGATGGAGGGTTCGTCCAGGACATACAGGACGCCGGTCAGGCCGGAGCCGATCTGGCTGGCGAGGCGGATGCGCTGGGATTCGCCGCCGGACAGGGTGGCGGAGCCTCGGGCCAGGGTGAGGTAGTCCAGGCCGACATCGACCAGGAAGCGCAGGCGGTCAACGATCTCGCGCAGGATGCGGCCGGCGATTTCCTGGCGCTGGGGCGTCAGTTGCGGCAGCACCTCGGCGAACCAGCCCAGGGCGGCGCGGATCGACAGGTCGGAGGCCTCGGCGATGTTGTTGCCGGCGACGCGGACGGAGAGCGCTTCTGGCTTCAGGCGGGCGCCGTTGCAGACGGCGCAGGGCTTTTGCGCCTGGTAGCGGGACATTTCCTCGCGCACCCAGACGCTGTCGGTTTCCTGCCAGCGGCGTTGCAGGTTCTTCAGCACGCCCTCGAACGGCTTGGTCACCGTGTAGCTGCGCACGTTGTCCTTGTAGGCGAAGGCGATGGGGTCGTTGCCGGAGCCGTGCAGGATGGCCTGTCGGGCGGCGGCGGAGAGTTCGCGCCAGGGGGTCTTGGTGGTCTGCTTGTAGTGGCGGGCGAGGCTTTGCAGGGTCTGGTCGTAGTACGGGGACTGCGAGCCGGCCCATGGGACGATGGCGCCGTCGGCCAGTCCAACGCTGTCGTCGGGCACCACCAGTTCGGGATCGAAGAAGCTTTCCACCCCAATGCCGTCGCAGGCGGGGCATGCGCCGTGCGGCGAGTTGAAGGAGAACAGGCGGGGTTCGATCTCCTCGATGGAGAAGCCGCTGACCGGGCAGGCGAAGCGGGAGGAAAAGACGGTGCTTTCCCCCGTGTCGGCGTTCTCGGCGCGGACGACGCCGTCCGACATCGCCAGGGCGGTTTCGAAGCTGTCCGCCAGGCGGGAGGCGACGCCCTCGCGCACGACGACGCGATCGACCACCGCCTCGATCTCGTGCTTGGTCTTGCGGTTCAGGGCGGGGACGTCGCTGATCTCATACAGCGTGCCGTCCACCTTGACGCGGGTGAAGCCTCGGCGCTGAAGCTCGGCCAGTTCCTTGCGGTATTCGCCCTTGCGGTCGCGCACGACGGGGGCGAGCAGCAACAGGCGGGCACCCTCCGGCATCGCCATGACGCGGTCAACCATCTGGGAGACGGTCTGCGCCTCGATCGGCAGGCCGGTGGCGGGGGAATAGGGGACGCCGACCCTGGCCCAGAGCAGGCGCATGTAGTCGTGGATCTCGGTGACCGTGCCGACGGTGGAGCGGGGGTTCTTCGAGGTGGTCTTCTGCTCGATGGAGATGGCGGGGGAGAGGCCGTCGATGCTGTCCACGTCGGGCTTGCCCATCAGTTCGAGGAACTGGCGGGCGTAGGCGGACAAGGACTCGACGTAGCGGCGCTGGCCCTCGGCGTAGATGGTGTCGAACGCGAGCGAGGACTTGCCGGAGCCGGACAGGCCGGTGATCACGGTGAGCGAGTCGCGCGGGATGACGACATCGACGTTCTTGAGGTTGTGTTCCCGCGCGCCGCGTACGTGGATGTTGCCGGCCATTTATCCCGTTGTCCTTAGGGGGTGTTCTGTTCTACACATGTTCCAGAATTTTGGCTATGCGATTTTCATGGTGGGTAAGACTGCCTTAACCATGTGGCCCATACGATTGGTTTGGGCTAGGGTCTGGAGTCTCGGAAAAGGATTCGTTCGATGGCTGGTAGCGTCAACAAGGTGATCCTGGTGGGCAACCTGGGCAAAGATCCCGAGGTGCGGTCCACGCAGGATGGCAGCAAGATCGTCAACCTGACCCTGGCGACCAGCGAGACGTGGAACGACCGCGCGTCGGGGGAGAGGAAGGAAAAGACCGAGTGGCATAAGGTGGTGATCTTCAACGACCGCACGGCGGACGTGGCCGAGCGGTTCCTGAAGAAGGGGGCAAAGATTTACGTCGAGGGGTCGCTGCAGACGCGGAAGTGGACGGATCAGCAGGGGCAGGAGAAATACACCACCGAAGTGGTGATCGGACGGTTCAACGGCGCGCTGACGATGCTGGACACGCGCGCGGGCGGCGGTGGCGGCGAGATGGGCGGCGGTTACTCGGAAGGCGGTTCGAGCGGTGGCGGCGGGTATGCGGCACCTCGGGAACGCGCGCCGGCGGCGGCCCGGGCCAGCGGGCCCGCGCGGGGCGGGGCGGGCGGCCCGTCCTGGGATGCGCCGAAGGGCGGCGACCTGGATGACGAGATTCCGTTCTAGGGATCACTGGACGCCGCGTCCTGTTGGGCCTGGGCAAACCAATGCCGAACAGAGCGGCCGGGGCTTCAATGGGGGCATGTCTTCGCAGCCAACGGCGCGCATGAAGGCTTCTGTGTGTCTTTACGGCGGTGGTGACGGCGGCGGGCAGGGCGTTTGGGATTGAAGTCGCCGTTCATTGAAGTCGCCGTTCAAGGGCCATAGCCCCAGCAGGCTTCCGCCGGAAGCGCCACGCGAACCGTGGTGCCGGCGGCGTGGCGGATGGCGCTGCCGACCTCCAGCGCCTCGATGGTCTGGCCGAACAGGTTGACCTCGTAGATGGTT
>CAXTXZ010000275.1:0-5833 GCA_964248015.1 uncultured Rhodopila sp.
GGCGGACAGAGGCAGCGGCTGTTCTCCCAACATGTCGCGCAGGACCACGTCGCGGGCTTCCTCCAAATCGATTCCGTTCATCGCGATCAGGCCAGCCGAGTCCGCCAGGATCGCATCGACGTCCTGCATGACCTTCAACCGCTTGAACAGGTCGGGGCGCCGCAATCCCATGCTTTCGCCGACCAGCTCAAGGAAGTTGACCACCTCGAACGGCCAGTCGCGCTCGTGGCTGCACAGTTCCCGATGGCAGGCATGGTAGATGCCCGCAAGCGTGGTGACGCCGGCGTCGGCGGCGGCTTGCAACTGGTTGCGGTGCACGTCCTGCTTGAAGGCCGGCAGCGGGGTCAGCTTGTTGCACATGTACCCGACGCGGGGCTGCTCCAGGTCGACGAAGTCAAGGCCGGGGATCGCGCGCAGGATCGAGCGCGCCGCCTCCGGCACTCCTGGCGTGCCGGGATGCTCGTGCAGGCCGACGCGTTTCGCCACCCGGTGCTTCAGCAGCGGCCCCAGCGTTTCCAGACGGTCCGCCAGGAAGCGGATGAACGGCGCCATGTTCAGGGATGAATCAGAGGCTGGGGCGGCGATCTCGGTCAACTGGATCTGGCAGGTCGGGCACCAGGACAGCGCCCGCGGCGCGGCGGCGGCCAAGCGGCCGATGGTGCGTCCGGCCACGCGGCCTGATGTCGCGAGGTCGCCGGCGCCGAACTGCAGCACGCCGCAGCAGGCCGAGGGGCCGCCCATCACGCGGTAGCGCACGGCCATCGCATCCATGATGTCGAGCGCGAGCAAGGCGATGTGCGGCGTCTTCATCACGTTGCAGCCGGTGTAGAACACGACCTCCGGCGTGTCGGCCTCGTCGTCCGGGGTGTTGAAGCGGGCTAATGTCGCGGGCGGCAGTTGCAGGCGTGACAACACCCGCACGCCTTTCGTCATGGCGCCGAAGCGGGTGAACCCGGTCTGCCGCCGAGCTTTCGCCGCGTCGTGACCGAGGTCGGCGACGCGGGCCAGCGACAGCATCAGGCGCGGGTTCACGCCGTGCCGGCAAGCGGGGATGCAGTGACCGCTGCCGGAACAGACCGCCGCCCAACGTTGCGCGTCCGCATGTTCGCCGCCGCGCAGCAGCGTCAGCACGCCGCCGGCCAGGGCGGCCGGTTCCGTCGTGCCGATGCCGGCCGGGGTGAGCATGGGGCACACCTCGGCACAGGCGCCGCAGGTGGTGCATCGTTCCAGGATACCACTCACCTGATGCGCGAGGGCATGTTCGAAGGGGGCAGCGTCCATTGGTCCGGATTCCCGTTTGCTCCTGGCATACTGGCGCGGAACCGAGGCCAGCAAAAGGGTTTTGGCCGCCTCCAGTCAGGTCCGTACCCGAAAAACGTCCATCCTTCATCCGTTGCCGTCCCAGGCGAAGGTCACGCCTTGATGCCGCTGTTCCTGGCCATGGCCACGCTTGCGTTGCCGGCAGCGGCAGGCCGTGCCGGACGTCGGCTCTCCCGTCGAGGTCCGCCATGGCACGGAAGTCAAATCCTGTCAGGGCTTGCCCGCTTTAGGATTGAGTGGCGGCGTGTGGCCAGATAGAACGGAGCCTGCTCCGCAGTGCCATGCTTGCGCATGAGGCCGATCATTGAAGCTTTCGCGACTTGCATGCTTGCCGGGCTTCGGCCCGTGAGGTAAGCGGCTGCGGCCACCTTGCCGATTTTCGGCCCGTGCCGATATCGGCTGCTTGAACGGAGAACGATGCGTGTCAGCGGTAACCGACGATCACGAACACGACGCTCATCACGGCCACGCACCGGGTTTCGTGGCTCGCTGGCTTTTCAGCACGAACCATAAGGACATCGGCTCGCTTTACCTGATGTTCGCGGTTTTCGCCGGAGTGGTTGGCGGCATCCTTTCGGAGATCATGCGGGCGCAGCTCATGCACCCGCACGGCACCGTGGTTCCTGACGGCCAGGAATGGAACACGATCGTCACGACGCATGGCCTGGTCATGATATTCTTCACGGTCATGCCCGCGCTGATCGGCGGGTTCGGCAACTGGTTCATTCCGCTGATGATCGGCGCGCCCGACATGGCGTTCCCCCGGCTGAACAACATCAGCTTCTGGCTGTTGCCGCCGGCTTTCGTGCTGATCATGATCGGGCTGTTCATGAGCGAGTCGGGCAGCGGGTGGACGCTGTACCCGCCGTTGTCGAACTCGACCTACGAAAACGGCATGGGCATGGATTGCACGCTCTTCGCGCTGCACCTTGCGGGCATATCTTCCCTGCTGGGCGCGATGAACTTCATTGTGACAATCTTCAACATGCGCGCGCCCGGCATGACGCTGCACAAGATGCCGCTGTTCATCTGGGCTGAGCTGGTGACGGCCTTCCTGCTGGTTCTGGCGGTGCCGGTGCTGGCGGGCGCCATCACCATGCTGATCTGCGACCGGAATTTTGGCACCGCCTTCTTTGACCCGGCGGGCGGCGGCGATCCCGTGCTGTTCCAGCACCTGTTCTGGTTCTTTGGCCACCCTGAAGTTTATATCATGATCCTGCCGGCGTTCGGGATCGTCAGCCATGTCATCTCGACGTTCAGCCACAAGCCGGTGTTCGGATACCTGGGCATGGTCTACGCCATGGTCGCCATTGGCGTGGTCGGCTTTGTCGTCTGGGCGCACCACATGTTCGTCTCCGGCATCGACGTTGACACGCGCGCCTACTTCATGGCCGCCACACTGATCATCGCGGTGCCGACCGGCATCAAGATTTTCTCCTGGATCGCAACGATGTGGGGCGGATCGATCGAGCTGAAGACGCCGATGCTGTGGGCCGTTGGCTTCATCTTCGTCTTCACCGTGGGTGGCGTCACGGGCGTCGTGCTGGCCAACGCCGCGATCGATGAGGTCGTGCACAACACCTACTACGTGGTGGCGCATTTCCATTACGTCCTGTCCCTGGGGGCGGTGTTCGGGATATTCGCCGGTTTCTACTACTGGATCGGCAAGATGACCGGGCATCAGTATCCCGAGTTCTGGGGCAAGGTGCATTTCTGGCTGACCTTCGCGGGCGTCAACCTGACGTTCTTCCCGCAGCACTTCCTGGGACTGTCCGGCATGCCGCGCCGTTACCCGGATTATCCGGACGCCTTCGCGGGCTGGAACTTCGTGTCCTCGATCGGCGCCTACATCAGCGGGTTGGCCGTGCTTGTTTTCCTTTATGTCTGCTTCCGCACCTTCACGTCCAAGGCGCCTGTCGCTAACAACTATTGGGGGTCAGGCGCGACAACCTTGGAGTGGACGCAGACGTCCCCGCCCGCGTACCACACCTTCACGGAGCTGCCTTACATTCGCTGAATCCGATTGCTCCGACGCGTGTCGGCATGGCAGGAGATGCGCCATGCCAACACGACGCCGTATCGTTTCAGGTATGCCGCCAGCCGTCTTGCTCGCGTCCGGAAGGGCATCTTGGTCCCAAGCGTCAGAGCCGGTCAGCTTCGCCAGTTTCATAAGCGGCGTGCAGACCGAGGCGCGCAAGGCAGGCATCGCCCCGGCGATCCTGGACGCCGCCTTTGCCGGCGTCGCGCCAAACCAGAAAGTGCTGGAGCGGGACCGGCACCAGCCTGAGTTCACGATGACCTGGGCACGCTACCGGACGCTGGTCATCACGGACAAGCGCATCGCGGACGGCCGAGCGGCGGTGGCGGCGAACCGGATGCTGTTGCAGAGGGTGGAGGAACGGTATCATGTCGCGCTTGGCGTAACGGCGGCCATCTGGGGCGTTGAGTCCGGCTTCGGCGCCATGACCGGCGATTACCGCGTGATCGAGGCGCTGGCGACCTTGGCGTGGGACGGCCGGCGCGCGAGCTTCTTCCGTGAGGAACTGATGGCGGCGCTGCGGATCCTTGACCACCGCGACATCGCGCCAGCGGGGATGACCGGTTCCTATGCGGGAGCCATGGGACAGCCGCAGTTCATGCCATCAAGCTACCTGCGCTACGCGGTCGATTTTGAAGGCCATGGGCGGCGCGACATCTGGACGAGCAAGCCGGACGTGCTGGCGTCAATTGCCAACTACCTGGCCAGCTCGGGCTGGCGTGGCGGACAGGGATGGGGCCAGGCCGTCACAGTCGCGGCGGGCCAGGAGGTTGCCGGACGCGATGCCAGGCGCACGCTTGCCGATTGGGCAAGGAGCGGCGTACGGCCATCCGAGGGGCGATGGATCGCGCCGATGGACACGCCGGCGGCGTTGGTGGCGCCGGACGGATCAGCAGGCGACGTGTTCGCGGTCTTCAACAACTTCAGCGCCATTCGACGCTACAACGCATCGGATTATTATGCCCTGGCAGTCGGCATGATCGGTGATCAGGTGGCGGCTTGAGCCTGTGGCGCAGGCATCCGCGCATCACAGCGGTAGCCGGGTTGCTGATGCATGGCTGCGCGCCCGCGCTTGTGTCAAATCCGCACTATGTCGTCGGGGCGCCGTATCGGACCGGCCTGGTCTGGCATTATCCGCAAGAAAGTTTCGATCTCGATTCCACGGGCCTCGCGGCCGTTGCCAGGAATGATGCTCCTCGGCTGACGACGGATGGCGAGGTGTTCGATCAGACATCACTCGCCGGCGGCCATGCCACCCTTCAGCTTCCGGCGATTGCGCGCGTGACGAACCTGGAGAACGGGCGCCAGGTCGCGGTGCGGATCAACGACCGTGGCGCCGGTGACCCTAGGCGGCTTCTGGAGGTCACTCGTCGGACGGCCGTGCTGCTGGGCATGCCGCCCGACGGCGTTGGCCGGGTCCGCATGCAGGTGCTGGCCGCGGAAAGCCATGCGGCGGCCGATTCGCTGCCCGGGGCGCCTGTTCTTGCCATGGCAGCCGCGCCGCGCGCTGGCATTGAAACGGTGGAACTGATGCCTCCGCCGGGCGTGCGGAGCGGCGGCGGGCATCCCTTGATCGGCGCGACGGACGCCGCGCCGGCGAGGGCGGCAATGACGCCGCCCTTGTTGCGGTTGCCGGAAACGGTTTCGCAGGCGGCGCCTCGTCCTGGGCAGCTTATCGTGCGGCTGGATATGTTTGACGAATTTCATTATGCGGCTGTCGAGCAAGCTAAAATGGCGTCAGCGGGCGCCAGGATCGTGACCGTCGCGCAGGGCCGAAGTCGCCGGTTCCGGGTTGAGGTTGGCCCGTTGCCGGATGTTGCGACCGCTGACGCCGTGCTGGACCGGGCGCTGGCGCGTGGCATGCCCGATGCCCGTATCGTGGTGGATTGACAGGAGGATCGTTGAGATGCTGACCCGTCGCCTGGGCTTGTTGACGTCCGCGTTCGCCTCGGTGGCGTGGCCAGTGCTGGCGCAGCCAAGGAAGTCACCGGCGCGCGCCGAGAAAGGCGGGCGGCGGGGCAGGGATGCGATCATGCCAGGCTCCCCCGCCGACACGCCGCTGGGGGCGGTCGATACGACCGCCAAATGGGCCATCGTCCAGGACTTCAACACCGGCGCCGTGCTGCTGGAAAAACAGCCGGATGAGGAAATGGCTCCGTCGTCGATGACGAAGCTGATGACCATGTACATCGTTTACGAGCGTCTCAAGCAGGGCCGCATGCGGCTTGCGGACGAGCTGCCGGTGACCGAGAAAGCCTGGCGGATGCAAGGCTCGAAGATGTTCGTGCAGATCGGCAGCATGGTGAAGGTGGAAGACCTGATCCGCGGCGTGATCGTGCAATCCGGAAACGACGCCGCGATCGTGCTGGCCGAGGCGATCGCCGGCTCGGAAGAGCAGTTCGCCGAACAGATGAACGCGAAGGCGAAGGAGCTTGGCCTGACGCATTCCTTCTTCAAGAACTGCACCGGCTGGCC
>CAXTXZ010000276.1:0-5822 GCA_964248015.1 uncultured Rhodopila sp.
TCTCGCTGTCGATCTCCCGCGCCGTCGCTTCCGACACGTTCTTGTTCTGCGTGACGGAGTGCCCCAGGAACACCTCCTGGCTGTTGTCGCCATAAGCGATCATGCCAAGCTTGTCGGACATGCCCCATTCCGTGATCATCCGGCGAGCCTGATCCGTCGCCATCTTGATGTCGCCGGAAGCGCCGTTGGAAACCTTGTCCGGCCCAAAGATGATCTCTTCCGCCGCGCGCCCGCCCATCGCCATGGTCAGTTCCGACAACAGCTTGGACTTGGACTTCGAGTAACGATCCCCTTCCGGCAAGCTCATGACCAAGCCCAAAGCCCGGCCCCGAGGGATGATTGTCGCCTTGTGGACAGGATCGCATTCCGGCTCATGCATCGCGCAAAGCGCATGACCCGACTCATGATAGGCCGTCATCCGCTTCTCAGCCTCGGACATCACCAGCGACCGGCGTTCCGCGCCCATCATCACCTTGTCCTTGGCTGCCTCGAACTCCGACATCGCCACCACGCGCTTGCCCAGCCGAGCCGCCAGCAGCGCGCCCTCGTTCACCAGGTTGGCCAGGTCGGCGCCCGAGAACCCAGGGGTGCCGCGAGCGATCACCTTCGGATCGACGTCGGAGGCCAGCGGCACCTTCCGCATGTGGACACGCAGGATCTTCTCCCGCCCGTTCACGTCCGGGTTGGGCACGACCACCTGACGGTCAAACCGGCCGGGACGCAGCAGCGCCGGGTCCAGCACGTCGGGACGGTTGGTCGCCGCGATCAGGATGACGCCCTCGTTGGACTCGAAGCCGTCCATCTCGACCAGCATCTGGTTCAGCGTCTGCTCGCGCTCATCGTTGCCGCCGCCAAGCCCCGCGCCGCGATGCCGCCCCACGGCGTCGATTTCGTCAATGAAGATGATGCAGGGCGCGTTCTTCTTGCCTTGCTCGAACATGTCGCGAACCCTCGACGCGCCCACGCCGACGAACATCTCCACGAAGTCGGAACCCGAGATGGTGAAGAACGGCACGTTCGCCTCACCCGCGATGGCCCGCGCCAGCAGCGTCTTGCCCGTGCCCGGAGGCCCCACCAGCAGCACGCCCTTGGGGATCTTGCCGCCGAGGCGCTGGAACTTCTGCGGGTCCTTCAGGAACTCGACGATTTCCTGCAACTCGCCCTTGGCCTCGTCGATGCCGGCGACATCCTCAAACGTCACGCGCCCCTGCTTTTCCGTCAGCAGCCGCGCCCGAGATTTGCCGAACCCCATCGCTCGTCCGCCGCCCGACTGCATCTGGCGCATGAAGAACACCCAGACGCCGATCAGCAGCAGCATCGGGAACCAGGACAGCAGGTAATGCAGCAACGGGTTGACGTCGCTGTCTTCCGGCTTGGCGATCACCCGCACGTTCTTGTCGGTCAGCGTCTTCACCAGCGCCGGATCATCCGGCGTGTAGGTTTGGAAGGTCCGCCCATCATTGAGCTGGCCCGACACGGTCCGCCCTTGGATGACCACGTCACGCACCCGGCCGCCATTCACGTCAGTGATGAAATCCGAGTAGGCGATCTGCGTGGAGTTGGTATGGCTAACCCCCGGCTGGAACAGGTTGAAGAGAACCACGAGCAGCAGGGCGATGATCACCCAGAGCGCGAGGTTACGACCAAAATTGCTCATATGACTTTGCTCACGTTCACAATCCGATAGGGACGCGGATAGTCCGGGACGACAGCGGACCCAGCGCAACAACGTTAACATAGTGCGGAGGAACCAACCCTACATCCCCATGCTGACGGATGGTTCATCAACCCCGGATGAATAGCAACCCAAAGGCGCCCCAAAAGGCGGTTGGGTTGGCATTTCTTGCGGCCAAGGCAGGTCGGCCGAATAAAAGCAGGCACCGGCTGCCGGTCTGGGAGGGTTGAAAACCACCATCATCTTCAAGTTGTGTTCCGCGTCAACGTATCCCAGATGCGGCACTGCCGCCAGAACTTTACCGAACCTTAACGCCGGAAGCGTCCGCAGGACCGATGCGGGCAGGTCAGACGCGCGGCGAAACCGAATCGCATCCTGTCCCAGCGCCCCGATCATCCCACCCGCCAAAGACACTTGGTCAGCGATTATCCGGAACCGGTCCCAAGCCGTATCCCCCATCGCCGCCACGGGAGCCTGCATCGCGGCTTCCTCCCGCATGACCAGCAGACCGCCGCCCCTGGGTCCTCCCAGCCGTCCCGCCCTGGCTATGCGCACGCCGGCCAGCGTCATCGGCCTTGGCCGCGCCGCCAGGTTCGCGATCAGGTCCGGATCAGGCGGATAGGGCGCGCCGCCAATTGTCCGGATCAGGCTCGACAGCGCAGCCTCAGGCAGGCGCCCATCCGCGATCAGGGCAAACCCTTCCGGACGAATCGCGGCCAAATACGCCAGCCTTACGGCGGAAGCCACATCCGAGCGGGCACGTTCCCGGCCTGCCAGCATGGCAGCCCGTGACAGGATCGCCGGGCTGGTCGCCGCGAAACCTTGCCGTAGCCTGGGCCGCAGCGCCCGTTGGTCCCGGTTGGATGGGTCTTCAATCCAAGACACCCCTTGGTCCGTCAGGTGCCGCCGAAGCGCCGCCGGATCAAAGCGGAGCAGGGGGCGCAACAGGCGAACAGACGGTCTTTCCGACACCGCCGCCATGGCGGCCAGCCCATCCGTCCGCGAGCCACGCAGAACCCGCATCGCCAGGGTTTCAGCCTGATCCCCCGCATGATGCCCCAGCAGCAGATGCAGGCTTGCCACATCGCGGCAGGCAGCCGTCAGCGCCTCGTAACGCATGATGCGCGCCCGCTCCGCCAATGCTGAGCCACGCGCCAGCGTCCCGAGCGGCAGTATCCTGACGCCGATATCGAGACGGCCAAGCCGCTCCGCCGCCAGCAGCGCTTCCCTGGCCGATTCAGGGCGCAGGCCATGATCAACAACCAGGGCGATCACGGCGCCGCGGCGCGCGCGCGCCCAGTCCCGGGCCAGCAGGGCCAGGGCCATGCTGTCAGCCCCGCCCGAGACCGCAACCGCCAAGGCAGGGCGATCCTCAAACGGGCCAAGCGTTTCCATGGCCTGAGCGAAAGCAGCCGCCAAGGACGATGGGTCCGCCATCCTGCCGGACTAGTGACAGGACGCCTTTTGCGCCGCCGCCGCCGCTCCATCGCGAACATCGGGCCGAAGCTGCGGAAAGTCCGTATGCAAGCGATTGAGCGTATCGCACGACGCCTTGAACTCCTTGATGGCGCCCAGGGACGTGGCGAGGCCCAACAGCGCATCCTGCGCATGCGATCCTTTGCGCGACAGGTTGTAAGCATCGTCAAACGCCACCGCCGCCTGCGGGTACTGCCGCTCCCCTTGCAGCGCCTGAGCCAGCAGAAGCTTCGCATCATAAGCACGCGGCGAGGTCCGGCTCGCCAGCACCTCACGCGCCGCCGCTTCGGCGGCCGGGTAGTCGCGGCGGTTCAGGGCCGCGTTGCCTTCCTGCAAGGCTAGTTCCGGCGTGCGGTTGACAGGGCCAGGCGCCCTGGCCGGCGCTGACGGCGGGACTGACGACGAACCCGAGGCGCTCGCCGACGCTCTGCCGCCTTGCGGGGCAACCTGAAACGCCAGGTCGTCTATCTTCTTGTTAAGGTCCTGACCCAGTTGCTGGATCTGGTTCTGCATTTCGTCCGTGCGGCCGCGCAACTGGCGAACCTGCTCCTCCAGCGCGTCCACCCGCGTCAGGAGCTGAGGCAGCAGGTCGTTCCCGCCGCCATACAAGGGTTGCGGAGGCTGCGGGTAAGCCTGCGACCGTGGGCCGCCCCCGCGTGACATCTGATCCTGCAATGTCCGAAGATCTTGCCGAAGCTGGTAGACTTGGTTCTGCAAGGCAATGCCCTCGCGGCTGTCGATCTGCGCATCGGCCACAGCCAGGCCCACGGCCACCATCAGCAAAGCCGCCATAACCACAGAGCGCACGACGAACCGCATAAGGACTTCCTCAAGGCTGGCAGAAACGGTTTCGTTCTACCTTATTGCACGCCCAGGTTGGAGTGGCCTCAGGCATCGAGCAAATAGCGGGCGATGTAAGGCGGCAAGTTGAACGCTCCGGTGTGTATTTCGGGCGTCCAGTATCGCGTCGCGCCCAGAATCCCCGCGGCTTCCGCCCTGTCCCGTATCACCTTGGCCCGGTTCACTGCCAGGGACGCGTCTTTCGCCGCCCAGCCCAGCGTCATGAACCCCCCGACATAAGTCGGCACCGCCGCGACATAGGCGGTGACATGCGGAAAGAACGTCCGCCGCCGAGCGCTCGTGTCGCGCAGTTCACTGGCTTGCATGAACGGCACGCCGCACTGGTTCACCACGACGCCGCGCGCCGTCAGTATGCGCGCGCAGTTCTGGTAGAAGGCATCGGTGAACAGCACCTCTCCCACGCCGACCGGGTCCGTGGAGTCAACAATGATCACGTCGAAGCAGGCATCAGGGGCACGTTTGACGTAATCAATGCCGTCGCCGACGATCACCTCGGCGCGCGGGTCGGTCCAGGCGTCGCCCGCGATGCTGGGCAGATGCTCCTTCGACAGGCGGATGACCTCGCCATCAATTTCCACCATCACGGCCTTGCGCATGGTCGGGTGCCGCAGGGCCTGCCGCAGGACGCCGCCGTCGCCGGCGCCGATGATCAGCACGTCCGAGGCCGAGCCATGCGCCAGCAGCGGCACATGCGTGATCATCTCCTGGTAGACGAACTCATCGCCCTCGGTGATCTGGATCACGCCGTCCAGCGCCATGACCCGTCCGTGACTGCCGCTCTCGAAGATCACGATGTCCTGGAAGTCGCTTTTGACCCGCGCCAGTTCACGCTTCACCTGAAAGCGCTGGCCCCAATCCGGGTAAAGCGTTTCGTTTATCCAGCTATCGGCAGGCATGTCGTCATCTCCATACGGCAACGGCACGCACATTTGCCCGGGCCGTCCAGCGGAGGATCTGATGGCGCGGAACCAGCAGGCCCTTTACCGCCCTTTGACAAGCGGCCTGATCAAGTCGAAGCAAACATTGCAAAGGCTCAGGGCTGCATCAGCGCTATAGCGCATCGCAGTCCAGTTGGGACTGCCGTGCAGTATAATTCGTTGTTTTCTAAACAGATTTACGCCTTGGGCCGTTTCGGCCCTCCGGCGATCCGCCATAGGCGATGCGACCGCGCCGTTGTTCATCCAGGTTAACGGATTCAGGATGAAAGGCTGTCTTCAACGCCGGGAGGCCGTCATACGGATTGCAGGCGCCGCACATGAAGATGTCGATCGCCGCGAAATCCCGCTCTGGCCATGTATGTATCGAGATATGGCTCTCCGCCAGGACCAGCACGCCGCTCACGCCGCCATTCGGCGAGAAGTGGTGGAAGTGCCCATGCAGGATGGTCGCGCCGGCAGCCTCCGCGGCATTCCGCAGCGCCCGGTCGATATGCCCCGGATCGCACAGGTTAGAGGCGCCCCAGAGGTCCACCAACAAGTGCATTCCGGCAAACTTCACGCCATCCTTTTCAACGAAATAGTCCTTCTGGACTTCTACCCCATGGACGTCCGTCATCGTCCGCTCAGCGTCGGACTTTATCTGGTTGCTGCTCGGAAGTTCCGAGACCATCCCCAGTGGGCTGAGTGCGTTCATCGCGTACCCCTTCCTACCAGTAGACGGCCTGTTGGAGCGTACGCGCGAAAGCAACCCACGCTCCCCTGGGGCCAAGGTCGCGAGATATGGGGGGTTACGCCCTGCGGCGCAAGCGTATTTTTCGGCCTTGCGGTAAAGCGGCCGTGCACCTTGAGGGCGGGCCGCAAAAGCGCATCGC
>CAXTXZ010000277.1:0-2027 GCA_964248015.1 uncultured Rhodopila sp.
GCTACTTCAGACACCGCGGCTATGGCCGCCTTGGCTAACCCGCGATTCGCTGTAGGTCTTTGCAGCCGGCAGCAAGCTTGTTCCGGAACAACAAGACTACGCGCCTTCATGTCCCGCCATCCTCTTCTAGAAGGCGCAGCGCAGGAGCGAGCGGCTTGTTGAAGGGCAGGCGCGCGCAGGCGGCGGAACTGAAAGCGGGTGGGCCGTCGCCGGGGCCACTATCGCGAACGCAAGCGAACCCGGAACGGCAAGGCCAGCCAAGACGTTTTGCATGTCCACCTCCCGCGAAGGGCATGGGCAGGGGTTTCGGTGGATGGTTGTCCGGGGCGTGGTTGAACTATGCGCCACCAAAGGAGTGAAGGCCGTCGGGATGCCGCTGTCGCGGTGACGCCGGAAGGGGCTGGCGGAACTGGCAGGCCAGGGCATTGGCCTGCCAGGCGCATCATCAAACGCCGTCAGTTTAGTTTGCAGCGTTGGCGACTTCCTGGCCAGGCTGCGCCGCGAAGCCTGGGGCGTGCCGACGGTCACCTGCCGCTGCTCAAGCCAGCCTGGCGGCGGCTGAGGCGCGGCGCCCCGCGCTTCGGGTCAGCCGGATGGCTCGGCGCGCGTTTTCGCGGGGATGGTCACCGGCCAAGCGGCCTGCCTTGCAACACTGGCGATGCATCGGAAGGCCGAGTCGTCATGACGGCAGACTTCAGGCTAAGCCTCTGATGGGGGCGCATGCGGGCGTCAGGGCGCTCCTGTCGATGGGTCAGGCGACATGCCTAGCCGGGAGCGCCGATTTTTGTTCGACCGGACGGGAGGGCATCCTATTGCCGAAAGCTGGGATTAGCCTAAAATTCCTTGTGCACCGCACCATGCGGCAGCCCTGAGGGACTCCTGCATGATGCGACTTCAACATGCCGCCGCCGGACTGGCCGCCCTGCTGTCCCTGACAAGCGCTGGCCATGCGCAGGCGCCCGCGGGTCCGCCGTCGGTTGGGGTGGTCAAGGCGGAGCAGACCGCGATCACGGAAACCTCGGAGTTCATTGGCCGGGTCCAGGCGATCGACCGGGTGGCGCTGACCGCGCGGGTGACGGCGTTCCTGGATGAGCGGCTGTTCAAGGAGGGCACGGAGGTGCAGCAGGGCGACCTGTTGTTCCGCCTGGAGCGCGCGCCGTTCGAGGCTACCGTGCAGCAGCAGGAAGCCGCCGTGGCGGACGCCAGCTCGCGGCTGGCCAACGCCAACATCCAGTTGGGCCGCGCACAGTCGTTGCTGAACACGCCGGCGGGCCAGCGATCCACGGTGGATGACCTGGTGGCGGCGCAGCGGTCGCAGGCGGCGCTGGTGCTGTCGGCGCAGGCGCAGTTGCGGGCGGCGCAGATCAACCTGGCCTACACCGAAATCCGCGCGCCGGTCGCGGGCAAGATCAGCCGCACCAACATCACCATCGGCAACGTCGTGTCGCCGAACTCGGGGCCGCTGGCGACCATTGTCAGCCAGGACCCGATGTACGTGACATTCCCGGTGGCGTCCCGCGTGCAGACCGAGTTGCAGACGCGCTACGCCGACAAGGGGGGCGTCAGCGCCGTGGTGGTCAAGCTGCGGCTGCCCGACGGGTCGCTGTACGGCCAGGGCGGCAAGATCGATTATGTGGAGCCAAGCGTCTCGGCGTCCACGGACACGGTGCTGCTGCGGGCGCGGATCGCGAACCCGGCGCTGCGCCCGGCGGAGGGCGGGCAGCCGGTGGAGCGCGCGCTGGTCGACAACGCCTTTGTCACGGTGCTGCTGGAGGGCGCGCAGCCGGTGATGGCGCTGGGGATCCCGCGCCGAGCGGTGCTGTCGGACCAGCAGGGGGATTATGTTTACGTCGTCGGCGCGGACAACAAGGTGGAGCAGCGGCGCATCCAGTTGGGGCAATCGACGCCGGCGACGGCGGTTGTCGCCGGCGGCCTGAAGGACGGCGAGACGGTGATCGCCGAGGGCGTGCAGCGGGTCAGGCCGGGGATCGCGGTCAATCCGGGGCCGGTCAGCGCCGCGCCGGCGG
>CAXTXZ010000277.1:2127-5809 GCA_964248015.1 uncultured Rhodopila sp.
GTTTTCGTTGACCGGCCGCGGCTGGCGATTGTCATCGCGATCCTGCTGACGCTGGCGGGCGTGCTGGCGCTGCAACGCATACCGCTGTCGCAGTTCCCCGACATCGTGCCGCCGCAGGTGACCGTCACCGCGAGCTTCACGGGCGCCTCGGCGGCGGTGGTGGAGCAGACCGTGGCGCAGCCGCTGGAAGCCGCCGTGGTGGGCGTGGACAAGGCGATCTACATGAAGTCCAACAGCGCGAACGACGGCAGCTACGCGCTGACCGTTTCCTTCGAGCTTGGCACCAATCCCGACATCAACACCGTCAACGTCAACAACCGCGTGCAGCAGGCGGTGGCGAGGCTGCCGCCGGAGGTGCAGAAAGCCGGGCTGACGGTGCGCAAGCGGTCCTCGGCGATCCTGGAGTTCCTGCAGTTCTACAGCGAGGGCGGCGTGCAGCCGCCGCTGTTCATCAGCAACTACGTGACGATCAACGTGCTGGACCGGCTGGCGCGGACGCCGGGCGTGGGCGACGCGACGCTGTTCGGGAAGCTGGACTACTCGATGCGCATCTGGTTTGACATCGACCGGCTGACGGCGCTGAACCTAGCGCCGGCGGACATCATCACGGTGATCCAGTCGCAGAACGTGCAAGCCGCCGTCGGGCGCATCGGTGCCCGGCCGACCAGCGACGCGACGCAGTTCCAGCTCAGCGTGCAGACGCAGGGGCGGCTGACCACGCCGTCGCAGTTCGGCGACATCGTCATCCGCGCCAACCCGGATGGGTCGGTGCTGCGCATCCGCGACGTGGCCCGGACCGAGCTTGGGGCGGCGAACAGCGACACGCTGAGCCGGCTGAACGGCAACCCGGCGGTGTCGATCGGCATCTACCTGGCGCCGGGGGCGAACGCGGTGCAGACCTCGGCGCGGGTCGCGGCGGCGCTGGCGGACCTGTCGCCGCGGTTCCCGCCCTCCATCAAGGCGCGGGTGTTCTACGACAGCAGCACGTTCGTTTCCTCGACGATCGACGAGGTGGAAAAGACGCTGCTGATCGCCTTCGTGCTGGTGGTCGCGGTGGTGTTTGTCTTCCTGGGCAGCCTGCGGGCGACCATCATCCCGATGCTGGCGATCCCGGTCAGCTTGGTGGGGACGTTCGCGGTCCTGCTGGCGCTGGGGTTCTCGGCCAACACGATCTCCCTGCTGGCGCTGGTGCTGGGCATCGGCGTGGTGGTGGACGACGCCATCGTGGTGGTGGAGAACGTCGAGCGGGTGATGGCCGAGGAACCCGAGCTGTCGCCGGCCGCGGCCACGAAGAAGGCCATGGCGCAGATCACCGGGCCGGTGATCGCGATTTCCCTGGTGCTGCTGTCGGTGTTCGTGCCGGTGGCGTTCATGCCGGGGTTGTCGGGCACGTTGTTCCGCCAGTTCGCGGTGACGATCAGCATCTCCATGCTGCTGTCGGCGATCATCGCGCTGACGCTGTCGCCGGCGCTGTGCGCGCTGTTCCTGCGCCACGGCCGCCGGCCGCGCGGGCCGGTGGGGTGGATGCTGACCGGCATCGACAAGGTGCGCGACGGCTATTCGGCGATTGTCGCGCGGCTGTTGCGTCTGGCGGCGCTGTCGGTGCTGCTGATCGCCGCCGCCGGCGCCGGGATCTTCATGCTGGGCCGGATCACGCCCTTGGGCTTCCTGCCGGAGGAGGACCAGGGGGCGATCTTCACCGTGGTGCAGCTTCCGGACGGCGCATCGGTGGAGCGCACCCGTGCGGTCGTCGCGCAGGTGGAGAACCTGATCCGGCCGATGCCCCAGGTGGAGGCGGTGCTGTCGATTGTCGGCTTTTCCCTGCTGGACGGCGGCAACCAGCCGAACGCGGCCTTTATCGTGACCCGGCTGAAGCCGTTCGAGGACCGCGTGGGGCCGGCGAACAATGTCCGCGCGGTGATCGGGCGGATCTTCGGCGGGGCGCAGCAGATCCGGTCGGCCACCGTGTTCCCGTTCAACCTGCCGCCGATCATCGGGCTGTCAACCAGCGGCGGCTTCGAATACCAGTTGGAGAACCTGGAGGGACGGCCGCCGGAGGACATGGCGAGCGTGCTGCAAGGCCTGGTCGCCTCGGCCAACCAGGACCCGAGGCTGAACCGCGTGTTCTCCTCCTTCACCGCGTCGAACCCGTCGATCTTCCTGGACATCGACCGGGAGAAGGCGCAGGCGCTGGGGCTGTCGGTGACCGACGTGTTCAACGCGTTGCAGACCACGCTGGGCGGGTACTACGTCAACGACTTCAACCTGTTTGGCCGCACGTGGCAGGTCAACCTCCAGGGCGACGCGGCCGACCGGAGCGACCCGGCGGCGATCTACAAGATCTATGTCCGCAACAGGAACGGCGACATGGTGCCGCTGCGCTCGATCGCCAGCGTGCGCATCGAGGTCGGGCCGCAGGTGATCAGCCGCTACAACAACTACCGCAGCGTGACGGTGAACGGCGGGCCGAAGCCGGGGGTGTCCTCGGGCGACGCGCTGCTGGCGATGGACGCGCTTTCGCGGACCACGTTGCCGCCTGGCTACACCTATGAATGGACCGGCACGGCCTACCAGGAACGGCAGGCGTCGGGGCAGACCGGGGTGGTGCTGGGGCTGTCGGTGCTGTTCGCCTACCTGTTCCTGGTGGCGCTGTATGAAAGCTGGATGATCCCGATCCCGGTGCTGCTGTCGGTGACCGTGGGCGTGACGGGGGCGTTCGCGGGGCTGCTGATCGCAGGGCTGCCGCTGGATCTTTACGCGCAGATCGGCATGGTGGTGCTGATCGCGCTGGCGGCGAAGAACGGCATCCTGATCGTCGAGTTCGCCAAGGAACAGCGCGAGGCGGGGCTGCCGATCCGCGAGGCGGCGCTGGCGGGCGCGGGGATGCGCATCCGAGCGGTGCTGATGACGTCGATCGCGTTCATCGCCGGCCTGGTTCCCCTGGTCTGGGCCGAGGGTGCGGCGATGCTGAGCCGGCGCGCGGTGGGCACGGCGGTGTTCGCCGGGATGATCGTGGCAAGCTCGATCGGGGTGTTCCTGATCCCGATGCTGTACGTGGTGTTCCAGACGGTGCGGGAGCGGGTGAAGCGGCGGTTCGGCCGGGCGTCAGCGCCGCATTGAGGCTTTCGACCGTAAGAAGCCTCGGTGGCGAGGATGGCTTCAGGCCGGTTCATGACCGGCCCGGAAGGTGGTTCTGGCGCTTGTCTCGGCCAGGGCCTTGGGAAGCCGAGCATCAGAACGGCGAAGGCGGCGGACGGCGCATGAACGCGACCAGCAGCAAGCAGACAAAGGCGCCGGCTGCCGCGGCCAGGAAGCCATCGATATACGACAGCACCGCCGCCTGCTGCGCCACCGTGGTCGCCAGCAGCCTCGTTGCTCGGCCGGTTGCCTGCGCGAGATCGGATGTGCGGGCGCCGACCGCGCCGCCATAGGCCGCCAGCCGGTCGATCGTCAGCCCGGCCATGCCGTCAACATGCAGGCCAACCAGGTTTGAGTGCGTCTGCTCGCGAACCCTGACAAGGGTCTGCATGAACGCCGTGCCGATCTCGCCGCCGAACAGACGGCTGATCTGCAGCAGGCAGCCGATCGCCAGCGCGTCGGCCGGGTTGATCGAACGCACGATCAGCGTTATCAGCGCGGTCAGCGCGAACGACTGGCCGAGCGCCTGCACTATCTGCGACGG
>CAXTXZ010000278.1:0-5783 GCA_964248015.1 uncultured Rhodopila sp.
CGCTGCCAAGGCAGGACGCAGCATGCAAAAAAGCCCGCGCTACGGCCACATCGACTATATCAAGGATGGCTACATCCACGGTTGGGCCATCGACTCGTTCCGTGCCAACAATGCTGCCAGCCTGTTCTTGTTCGCGGACGACAAGCCCGTAGCCAACTTCTTCTGCGACATCGACCGGATGGACCTGGAAAGCGCCGGGTTGCGCAGCAGCCGGACAGGGTTCCGGATTCCGATTCCCGAGCAGTATCTGGACGGCGAGCCCCATGTCGTTTCCGTGCGCTTCCACAGCGGCGAGTACCTGCTGTTTTCCGATGGCGAAGGCGGCATGGCGAAGTCGGCCGTCCTGCGGATGCACGCGCCCGTCGCGCTGACCGGCGTCGTGGACGGCCTGGTCCAGGGCACCTTGCGCGGCTGGGCGATGCGCCAGGACCATGGCAGCGGGACCAAGCAGGGCGGCGTCGATGTCCTGGTGCTGCACGACGGGATCGAGGTGGGCCGGGTCAAGGCGGACAAGCATCGCGCCGACGTCGCCAAGGCCCTTGGCTGCGACCCGCACTGCGGTTTCATGTTCCGCCCTCCGGCGCGGTTCCGCGACGGCCGGTCCTATGTGTTCGAATTCAAGTTTGCCGCTACCGACGAGGCGTTGGAAGGCAGCCCGATCTCTTTCGCGTTTCCGGCTTATCTTCCCGAGACCCGGGTCGCACGCCTGCATAACGTCATCGAGGACATGAGCACGCAGCTTTGGCGGCTGAGGCGCGAGCTTAAGGACCTAGTGTCCGAGCGCGTCGCGTTTGCGCTGGCCGATTATGATCCCTGGGCGCGGCAATACCATGCCGCGCTGCGCTACCGCAGGCGGCAGACGCCGTGGCCGGCAAACCGCCCGCAGCCGCTCGTCAGCATCCTATGCCCGGTGTACCGGCCGCGCATGACGGATTTCATCGCTGCGGTGGAATCCGTCCTGGCGCAGACGTATCCAAACTGGGAGCTGATCCTGGTTGACGATTGCAGCAAGTCCAAGGAACTCACCGCCGCCATCGCGGAGCTTTGCGCCAGGGACCGCCGCATCCGGGCGGTTCCACACAAGAAGAACGTCGGCATCAGCGGCGCCACGAACACGGCCATCGCGGCGGCGGGCGGCGAGTATATCGCCTTGTTCGACCATGACGACCTGCTGCTCGACGTGGCCGTCGAGGTCATGATGGAAGCGGCGCTGGAAACCGGCGCCAAGATGCTGTACTCCGACGAGGACAAGATCGACGACTTCGGTCGGTACTCCGATCCCAACCTGAAATGCGATTGGAACTACCGTCTTTTGTTGGGACAGAACTATGTCTGTCACTTTCTAGTTGTAGAATCAGAGACGCTTCGCGCGGCAGGGCCGCTTCGGTCGGAGTACGACGGCTCGCAAGACCACGACTTGGTGCTGCGCTTATCAGAAATTGTGGACCCGGCTCGCATCGTCCATGTGCCGGAGGTTGTTTATCACTGGCGCAAAACGCCAGGCTCCACGGCCATGGATATATCGGCGAAATCCTACGCCGTCGATGCAGGCGCCAGGGCGGTCCGGGATCACCTGCGGCGGCAAGGCCGGGAAGTGAACGTGTCCCTCACGTCAGGGGCAATCAGCTATCGAGTGCAGTGGGGGTTCCAGGAAGAGCCGAGCGTTACCGTTATCATTCCGTTCAGGGAGCAACTCGACCTTACACAACGGTGCCTGGAAACCCTCCTGAAGATGACCAGCTACAAAAATCTCCAAATCGTCCTGGTTGACAACTGGTCAGTCAGCCGGGGAGCGGCGGCATTCGCCGCCAAAGCGCAAAAACATAACCAGGTGCGTGTCATCCGGGTCGAGGAGCCTTTCAACTACTCCCGCCTCAACAACATCGCCTGTTCGCAATCCAACAGCGAATTCTTCGTGTTCATGAACAACGACGTATTCGTGGAACAGCCGGACTGGCTGCGCCTGCTCGTGGACGAGGCGCTCGCCGACAAGGCCGTAGGGGCTGTCGGCGCCAAGCTGGTTTATCCGGATCGCACCGTGCAACATGGTGGCGTAATTCTCGGCGTGACCGGGGTGGGCGACCACGCCAACCGCGGACAGAAGATTGATGATCCCTTCTACATGGGGCGCAGCCTTTGTGCCCAAGAATTCTCCGCCGTCACTGGCGCCCTGATGCTGTGCCGGGCAAGCGCGTTCCAAAAGGTGGAAGGCTTCGATGAGGCGGATCTGTCCGTCGCTTTCAACGACGTGGACCTTTGCCTCAAGCTGCGCCGCGCCGGGTTCAAGGTGGTCTACTGCCCCGATGTTGTGGCAGAGCATCACGAATCCGCCAGCCGTGGGGATGACATGGGCGACGCAAACCTGGGGCGGTTCGTTTACGAGGAGAAGGTCATGCTGACCCGCTGGGGTCCTGAAATCCGGAACGATCCATTCTACAACTGTAACTTCTCGAGCTCCGGGGGCATCTTCCAGGAGTTGTCGGTGGCTGCGTTGCGTCCTCCGGTCGCCGAAGAGTTGCGCAAGATGCCCGAGGCAGCAAACAGGACAGTGCGGTTGACCGCCAGCGCGGATTAACAGAAGAGGCCCCGCACAGGGGGCGTGCTCCAGCCCTGCGGTGGACTGTCCAGCAACAAGCGTTTTGCTGCCAGCAGCAACACTCCAGGCGTCGCTCGCCCGCTTGCACTCGGAATCGGCCTTGTTGGCCTCCGCCGGTCAGAACGGGCGCAGGACGATTAGGAGCGAAGCTTCTCCCGGAAGCCGGGAAGCCACCACTTGACGGGCTGCGGCTCCTTGGCCTTGGGCACGCGCGGGGTGCGGGACGCCTTTCGCGCCGCACGTTTCGGTTTCGCCAGAACCGTCGGAGACAAGGCTGCGACAGGAGGAGCAGCCGCCTGCTCCGGCGTTGCCAAATGGGCTTCCAGGCTTTCTTCCGCAGCCCGACGGGCGGTGCGCTCGGCAGCCAGTGCTTCGTTGTGCGCAAGCTCGGCATGCACGAGCCGGGTCTGCAGTGCCTGGAGAGCCGCTTGCGCCTCCTGCAACGAACGTCGGGTGGCGCCGTGCGCCGTCCGTTCCGCTTCCAATGCGGCTTCCAGTTCTGCGACGCGCGCCTTGAATACTGCCGTAGGGTCGTGGTCGCTCCGTCCGTTCAGGACGACCACCGGAACCCCACCGTCCTGCACGAAGCGGTGGCGGGGGCGCGCTTGGTCGGCACGCTGCTGCAAGGGTTGGCGGGACGGGCCTTGCAGGCCCAGAGCACGACGCATGCGGTTTTCAGTCGCCTGAGTGTCGCTCGGTGACAAGGGGAGGTTTTCGTCTGAGTCGGACATCCGCTCTCATTATGCTATGTTGTAGAAGGCTTGTATTCAGCATCACCGCTTGACGCAAACCGGGCTTCGTTTTGCTGGATCGAAACCACCTGTTTCACGCAAAGCCCGGACTTGCGGACTGCTTCGATCATATAGGTAAGCTGACCGAACTTGTCCACCAAACTTTTCGAGTTCAAAACTACTTATCGCATTCAGGCCGCCGAAGCTGCTTCGACCGGGCCAACGTCCCGGTCCAATGCGGTCAGGAGGGTCCTCACTCGGCCACGTTCCACACCGAAATCCTTGTACCCTTTCAGTTCGCGAGAATGCAGGATAAGGCCGCTACGACCGAGGGTTGCAGGCAAAGCGTGAACCAATACAGAGTTTGCGAAGCCAAACACTTGGCCCGACACGATACGGTCGGCGCATCGCCGCCGAGATCGATGGGCAAAGGTGCCGCACGCGGTCACACCGTGACAAGGCCTTGCGTGACCGCAGGCATTCTTGGCAAGGTGGGAAGCCGGGACTGCAACCTCCTCGCTGGCGCGAAGCCTGCCGGCCCTCTGAGGCAGGTGTCAGGCGAGGTAAGATACCAGATTTCGGAAGTGTCGCCAATTTTCCGTGGGAAACGGTCCAACGCCGGCACAATAGGCGATCGGTCGCAGGCCGCGCCACCAAGCAATGCTTTGAGGAGAACGTCGGTCGCTATCCGGTTTGTGGCAGCGTCCAGCAGGCTCTCTGATCCGATATGCCTCTTTGAGCGTATGATCAGACAAGGGTCTTGAAGGAGCTACGTTTATGGGCCGGACCAGACTGTGTCGTCCGCCGGCATGAGACGTTTGTTCTAGCCGAGGACCACCGTCCCACCAAGGCGGAGGTCACAACGCCTGACGCCAAGCTCATCTTTGTGTGGGCCACAACCGGCCTGCTTGCACTCGATAGGATCAATCCTGGTCCAGCCGGCTGAACCTCGAAGCGCTACGGTCGTCGGACGAAGCACACCCGTACCGGAGCGGCCGCCCCGGCACACAAACGACCGGGCTGTTTCACATCGCCCGGCGGCCAACGACGGCATGGTAGATCCATAGCACGATGATCGCTCCGACGACGGCGACGATCATGCTGTAGATGTTGAAGCCCGTGACCGGCGCGGCGCCGAATGCCGAGAACAGGAACCCACCCACAAACGCGCCGACGACGCCAAGCACGATATCGAGCACGATGCCCTGCCCGCTGCCGGCGTAAAGCTTGCTGGCGATGAAGCCGGCGATAAGACCCAAAACAAGCCAGGCGATGATACTCATCAGTGCATTTCCTTCCGTGGGCCGTCGGTGAAGCATACCCGGCATGTGTCGGGTTCATAGCCGCCAACGCAGTCGCCGGGCCATCGTTGCCGACGCTTGGCAAGATTCCTGTCACGGGTTTCGTGAACCTTGGCCCCGATGGGTGATAACCGATCCGTCGCCGCTTTCCGGACCGGCTCCGGCGCGGGTTCTCGCATGGCTGGCCCACACGCTCGGCGGCATCCAGCGGCCACCCTCGTCTCCCTTGTTGAGTACGTCAGGAGCATCAGCCTGCGGCCGGTCGCCGGCCGGCACGGGGCTTTGCGCCGATGCGGGCGGGCGTGTGCAGCCCTTTCAGGCACCGCCCCAGTTCATCGTCAGCCCGCCATCCATCACCCAAGTCTGTCCGGTCACGTAATCGCCGTCATCGGACGCGAGGAACAGCACCACGCGGGCGATCTCCTCCGGCTGCCCCGGCCGGTGCCACGGGATCGCCTGCATCGACGCCTCCGCCTTCTTCGGATCGTCCAGCGTTTCCTGCGTCATCGGCGTCTGGATCAGGCCCGGCGCCACGTTGTTCACGTTGATCCGGTCCTCCGCCAATTCCCGGGCCAGGCTGCGGGTCAAGGAGCCGATGCCGGCCTTCGCCATGCCGTACGGGGCGCTGCCGGGCGTCGGCAGGTGCTGCGCGACCGAGCTGATCGTCACGATCCGCCCCTTGCCGCCGTGGGCGCGGCGCAGGCGGATGAAGGCGCGGGCGCAGAACAGCGGACCCATCAGGTCGGTCCGCAGGATCTGCTCCAGCTTCGAGTCCTCCATGTCGGCGACCGGCATCCCGCCCATGCCCTTGCCCGCGTTGTTCACCAGGATGTCGAGCACGCCGAGGCCCTGCGCCTGCTCGAACATCGCCGCGACTGCCGCCGGGTTGCCCACGTCGCACTGCACGACCAGTGCGCGGCGGCCCGCGGCCTCGACCCGGCGCTTCGTGTCCTCGGCGCCGGACTGGTCCGTGTGGTAGCTGATGCACACGTCCGCGCCTTCCTGCGCGAACAGTTCGGCGGTCGCCTGGCCGATGCCGGAGTCGGCGCCGGTGACGAGGGCTGTCTTGCCTTGCAGCTTCATCGCGTTTTCCTTTCCAGAAGACGATATGGTAGTTGCCAAACCCACCCGCTAGGGCTAGACAACAACCCATCC
>CAXTXZ010000279.1:0-5781 GCA_964248015.1 uncultured Rhodopila sp.
ACGTCCGGCAAAGCCTTGGCACGCCGGACACTCGGCGCTAAACCAGCCGGGAAGCTGCCTTGCTGGGGACCGTCCGCATGATCAACAAAATCGTCCAGTCCATGGCAGGCCTGATGGCCGGGATCGCGGATGGTTCCACTGTGCTTCTCGGCGGCTTCGGCTCGGTGGGCCAGCCGAACGCCCTGATCGACGGGCTGATCGAGCAAGGCGCCAAGGATCTCGTCGTCGCCTGCAACAACGCCGGCGCCGGCCACACGGGCCTCGCCCGCCTCATGGAGCTTGGCCGCGTCCGCCGCATCATCTGCTCCTTCCCCCGCAGCTCCGATCCCGTCGTCTTCGAAACCCTCTACCGCGCCGGCAAGATCGAGCTGGAGATCGTCCCCCAGGGCACCCTGGCCGAACGCATGCGCGCCGCCGGCGCCGGCGTCCCGGCGTTCTTCACCGCCACCGGCGTCGGCACCAAGATGGCCGTCGGCAAGGAGCACCGCGAGATCGACGGCCGCACGTACATCCTGGAACAGGCCCTGAAAGGCGATGTCGCCCTGGTCGAGGCGTGGGAGGCCGACCGCTGGGGCAACCTGACCTACAAGCAGGCTGGACGGAACTTCAACCCGGTCTGCGCCATGGCCGCCGCCCTGACGCTGGTGCAGGCCCAGCACCTCCGCGAGCTTGGCGACATCGACCCCGACCACGTCGTCACCCCCGGCATCTTCGTCAGCCGCGTCCTGCACGTCCCCTACGGCGATCCCTCCGGCTTCTGAAGGAAACTTCCCCCATGTCCGCCACCGAATTGGCCGCCTTCAAGCCGTTCGCCCGCCCGCAGATGGCGCAGCGCGCCGCCGCCGACATCCCCGAGGGCGGGTACGTCAACCTCGGTATCGGCATCCCGACCCTGGTCGCCGACTTCGTCCCGCTGGAGCGCGAGGTCATCTTCCACTCGGAAAACGGCGTGCTGGGCATGGGGCCGGCCCCCGAGAAGGACAAGATCGAACCCTGGCTGATCAACGCCGGCAAGCAGTACGTCACCCTGCGCGCTGGCGGCAGCTATTGCCATCACGCCGACAGCTTCTCGATGATCCGCGGCGGCCACCTCGACCTGTGCGTGCTCGGCGCCTTCCAGGTCGCCGACAACGGCGACATCGCCAACTGGGCCACCAGCGAGAACGACACCGCACCGGCGGTCGGCGGCGCGATGGACCTCGCCGCCGGGGCCAAGCGGCTGTGGGTGCTGATGGACCACACCACCAAGGACGGCGCGCCCAAGCTGGTGGGGCGCTGCTCCTATCCCCTGACCGCCCCCGGCGCGGTCAAGCGCGTCTACACCAACCTCGCGACGATCGACGTGACCGAGCGCGGCTTCGTCGTGCGCGACATGGCCCCTGGCCTGACCCTGGAAAACCTCCAGGCCCGCACCGACGCCAAGCTTCACCCCGCCGCCTGATCCCGCCGCTCGATCGGGCGCCTGTCCATTCAAAGTCTCACGGCTTCCGGGCCGCGTTCGCCGCCGAAAGCGTCCGTGTGGAAGGAAAGAAGGGAACGTCAAAGCGGCCTGACATCCTGAGGCGGCAGCGCGGCCAGCAGCGCCGCCGCCGTCTGGCCCAGCACGGGATGCACCCAGTCCGGCGCGACATCGGCCAGCGGCGCCAGCACGAACGCCCGCAGATGCGCCCGAGGATGCGGCACGACCGGATCAGGCGCGGCGCGCACCAGCCCGCCCATGCCGATGATATCCAGGTCAAGCGTCCGCGCGGCGTTCGCCTCGCCGCGCCGCCGGCCATGCGCCGCCTCCAGGCGCATCAAGCGCTCAAGCAACGCGACCGGATCAATCGGATGCCGGCCCACCAGCAGCGCGACGCCATTCACGTAAGGCGGCTGATCCGAAACCGGCACCGGCGCCGAGGCATGCCATCGGGACAAGCCAACCAGCCGGCAGCCGGGGAAATCCAGGGCGGCGACGGCGTGCCGGCATGTCTCCAGGGCGGATTGGCCATCCGGCCCCGGCAGGTTGGCGCCCACGCCGACCAAGGCCATGCCTGTCAATCTTGCCGCCTCACGGTTTCGATATTCACAAAAGTTAACGTCCAGATATAGTCATCATCTATCTTGCTTGCCCTCTTTGCCAAGCAGCGACCTCGTCGATTCCGCCGGCCCATTTGCAACCAGTTTCCCAAGGTTATGACGATGTCTTTTTTACCCAATGAACGCGTGGCCCTATTCATCGACGGCGCCAATCTTTACTCCGCTTCCCGCAACCTGGGATTTGACGTCGATTATCGTAATCTTTTGGAATATTTTGCCAAAAAAGCCAACGTCATCCGCGCCTACTATTATTCCGCCGTGCTGGACACGGAGGAATACTCGCCGCTGAAGCCGCTGACCGACTGGCTCGCGTACAACGGCTACGCCCTGGTCACCAAGCCGGCCAAGGAGTTCACCGACGCCGCGGGGCGCCGCCGGGTCAAGGGCAACATGGACATCGAGATCGCCGTTGACATGCTGGAACTGGCCGACAGGATCGATCACGCAGTGTTGTTCAGTGGCGACTCTGACTTCCGCCGCCTGGTCGAGGCCGTGCAGCGCAAGGGCGTGCGCGTGTCCGTCGTGTCCTCGATCCGCACCAGCCCGCCCATGGTGGCCGACGAGCTGCGCCGCCAGGCGGACCAGTTCCTCGAACTGGCGGAAATCGCCCCGGAGTTCACCCGGCGGCAAACCGAGCCCCGGCTCCGCAACGTTTCCGCCGGCCTGCCCGCCCACGTCAACGCGGCGCGCGGCACGCCAGCCGAACCCTACGCCGATCCGCACGATGCCGCCTGAGCCCTTGGCGTGACCCAAGGCCTTTCGCTGCCCCCGCCTGACTGTCCCCTGTGTTCCCGCCTGGTCGGCTACCGCGAGGCGAACCGCGCCGCCAACCCGGCCTGGTTCAACGGCGCGGTGCCCAGCTTCGGGCCGATCGACGCGCCCTTGCTGGTCGTCGGCCTGGCGCCCGGCGTGCGCGGCGCGAACCGCACCGGACGTCCCTTCACCGGCGACTACGCCGGCGTGCTGCTCTACGCCACCCTGCTGAAGTTTGGCTTCGCCCGCGGCGCCTACGCCGCCGACCCGGCCGATGGCCTGGCGCTGGAAGCGTGCCGGGTCACCAACGCGGTGCGCTGCGTGCCGCCCGCCAACCTGCCGACGCCGGGGGAGACCGCCGCCTGCAACCCCTTCCTGGCCCTCGAACTCGCCGCCATGCCCCGGCTTCGCGCCGTCCTGGCGTTGGGCGGTGTCGCCCACAAGGCCGTGCTGCGCGCCCGAGGCCTGCGCGCCAGCCATGTCCCTTTCGCCCACGGAGCGCTGCACGCGTTGCCGGATGGCCTGCTGCTGGCCGACAGCTACCACGTCTCCCGGCTGAACACGAACACCGGCCGCCTGACGACGCCGATGTTCGAGGCCGTGGTCGCCGGCATCCAGGAACGTTTGAACTGACATCCGGCGATGCGGCTGACGACATTCTCCGATTACGCCCTGCGCACCCTGATGTACCTGGCGCTCCATCCCAATCGCCTGGTCACCATCGCCGAGATCGCCGCGGCGTTCGGCGTCTCCGCCAACCACTTGATGAAGGTGGTTCAGTTGCTGGCCGTGAACGGCGTCATCACCACGTTGCGCGGCAAGCGCGGCGGCCTGCGCCTCGCCCGCCCCGCTGAGCAAATCACGCTCGGCGCCGTCATCAGGCGCACCGAGCCCGAACTGGTCATGGCCCCCTGTTTCGAGGCCGGCGGCGCCTGCGTCATCCAGTCCGCCTGTCGCCTCGCCGGCGTCCTGGACAAGGCCCTGGCGGCGTTCATGGCCGTTCTGGACGCGACCACGCTGGCCGACCTGGCCGCTGATCCGGCAACCCTGAGGCAACTGCTGCGGACGAACCCCGGCTGAACCGGCTCAACTGGTGTCCGTGGTCTCCGTCACTGATCCCTCCGTCACGTCCAGGGCCGGAAGGTACAGCGTCACGCAGGTGCCGGCCCCCGGCTTGCTGCACAGCCTCACATGGCCCCGGGACTGGCGCGCAAAGCCATAGACCTGGGACAGGCCAAGCCCGCTTCCCTTGCCGACTTCCTTCGTCGTGAAGAACGGCTCGAAAACCCGCGCGATGATTTCCTCCGTCATGCCAGAGCCGCTGTCCCGCACCGAGGCGCTGACAAAGCGTCCGGGGCCTGCGTCCGGGTTCGTCAGCAAATCTTCCGCCCCCAGCGTCGCCACGCCCGTGCTGATCAACAGTTGCCCGCCGTCAGGCATGGCGTCATTGGCGTTGATGACAAGGTTGAGGATCGCCGACTGGAAATGGGACGGATCGATTTCGCAACTGGGCAGGCCAGGCGCAAGATCCGTCCGGAACTGGATCGTGTTGCCCACGGCCCGGAGCAGGATCGGGCGAAACTCCTGTATGAGCCTGTTGAGGCTTGCCTGCTCCATGCGAAACAACTGGCGCCGTCCAAAGGCAAGCAGGCTGCTGGTCAGGACCGCGCCCTGCTTCACCCCCTGCTCCGCCCGCCGGACGCAGCGAAGGATTTGGGCGTTGGCGTCAGCCAACCGCCCGATCATGCTCAAGTTGCCTGCCACGACTTGCAGCAGGTTGTTGAAGTCGTGGGCGATGCCGCTGGTGAGGTGGCCGATCGCCTCCATCTTCTGCGCCTGCTGCAAGCTTGCCTCGGCTTTTTGCCTGTGCGTTATTTCGCCGCGCAGCCGCTCGTTCGCCTCGGCCAGCTCGCGTCCCTGCCGGCTCAGGGCAAGCTGGAGCTGGATGCGTTCGCCGAAGGCCCGGTGCGCGCGCAGGCTTGTCAGGGACAGCGCGGCGGCGAACACGAGGATCATGAGCGCCGACACCAGCCGCACCGCGGATGCGTCGGCAAGGAAACTTGCGGCCAACGGCAGGGTGGCCGGAAGCAGGAAGGCCAGCACGCTTGGCAGGTGGGCTGAATTGACGGTGGTGGTGCCGGCGCACAATCCGCCGATGACAAAGGAGAAAAAGAGCTGGTAGGTTTCCACGGCGGGGCACAGGCCGGCTGCCCCAGCGCCCCAAAGGCTACCCGTTGTCAGCGATCCGGCGACAGTGAGCACCGCCCAGCGACGGATTCGCACGCCTTTTGAAACCCGTCTGAGAAAGCTTTGGCGCACGGCCATGCGTGCGGCCGAGACCGCGACAACCAGCGCCAGCCAGATCAACAGCAACGCGCGGTCGCTGACCGGGCCGAGCACAACCGCCGTCAGGACCGCATTGAGTACGGTGACCCCAAGGGTGACGGGCGCTTGCTGGAACACGGACTGTATCCGCTCGGTTTCAACAAGCGTTTCGTCCTGGTCAAGCAAGGCGGGTTGCAAGTTGGACAACTCCCAATCCGGCGGGCAAAAGTGAATTGAGACGCTTAGGTGGAGCGGGAACGTGGTCGAGCGCCACTTGATCCGGTTCTGTCAGCGTTCACGCAAGCCTGCCTGATTGGCCTGTGGCAAAGGGTTGCCTTTGGTGGGAAGTCGGTTGGGTACTGTATTGGCGGATGTCCGCGCCACGGGATCGCGACAGCCGCTTTCTCGGTGCTGCCACGACCAGCGCCGGCGTCACTTCACGGCGGGAGGCGGAGACGCGGCTTGGCGGAGGAAGCAAGGCCCGTTTGAGGGCCGCTGTCAACCTGGCAGGCCTGTTGCCCAGGGCAATCGCTTGAACGACCGGGCGTTTCTGGCGCGGGATGAAGCCCATGCGTGGGCGAGCTTGCTTCAGGAGGTTTCCCCCTGACGGCGTGGGTGACGCTT
>CAXTXZ010000280.1:0-1517 GCA_964248015.1 uncultured Rhodopila sp.
CGCCGTTTGCTAGCGGCCTGAAGTCGGAGGGCTACCTCCGGGCATGGCCCCGCATCAAAGCGACCAGTTTCCCGATGGCTTCCAAACGGTCGCAGCCGTCCACTGCGGCGGCCACGGCCGTGATGCCCTGATCGGTCAGCACTGTGCCGGCCAATTCGCGAAATTTCTCGCGAATTTCCTGTTCCGAGAAGGGGTGGCGGAAGTCGCCACGGTGGCTCTCCACCGCGTGCGTGACGCTGCGGCCGTCCGTCAGCGTCACCGTCGCCCGCGCTGGCTTTGCCTCGGGCACAAGGGCGCTCATCGCCTCGTCCTCGGTGATGCGGACACGATGGCGCAGCGCCGCGATCACGGGGTTGGACAGCGCGGCATCGTCCAGCGAGGCGTGGTCTGCGCCGCCCGTGACCGCCATGGCCGCCGCGGCGTGCGGCAGGGAGTATTTCGAGGCGAAGTAGTTCGGCGGGTCCGGGTTGCGCATCACCGAGGCGAACTTGTACGTCGCGATGTCGATCCGCTCGATCTGGCCGGGCGTTGGCCGAAGGTCGTCTAGCACCGCCTTCAGCGCGTCCAGGGCGGGGTGGATCGGATTGCAGCACGCGTACAGACGGAAATAGTTCAGCGTGACGTGCCAGACCGAGCCCAGATCATCTAGCAGCGCGTCCGGGTTGAAGTTGCTGCCGACCAGGTTGCCCAGGCCGATCTCAATCGCGTCGTCTTGCGCCTCGAAGCCCGCCAGGGCGAGGTCCGGCGCCAGGACGGCGGCGAAGCCGCTCATGCCGCCGGCCACGTTCAGCGCCGTCGCGCCCGCCACGACGTTGGTGTAGCTTGGCGTCAGGACCAGCGTCGTGGCGATCCGCATGGCGCGACTGACGCCGGCGGCATCCAGGCCGTGCAGCCGAGCGCCTGCGGCGGCGGCGGCCAGCAGGCAGGCCTGGCCATTCTGGTGCGCCAGGGGCCTGGGCGAGACGCCAGCCGACAGCGGGGCGGCGGCGTCGTCGCCCAGGATGACGGCGGTCAGGATGCCCGGGCCGCCGCTGCCGAGCACCTCGCCTGCCGCCAGCAGGCCGGGCAGCACTTGGACGGCGGCTTGGCCGGTGACCAGGCGAAGTCCCTCGCACAGCTCGATTGAGCGGCCGGCGATGCCATTCAGCAGGGCGGCGGTCCGAGGGTCAGCGGTCCTCCAACCGCCTCCGTAGAGGGTGGCGCCGGTTCCGGCGGTGGCGGCGATGCGTTCGCGCAGGGCGATCACCTCGGGCCGTTGCGTGCCGGCCAGGATCACGCCGAGCGTGTCCAGGAAGATGAGTTTCGCATGCTGCCGCACGGGCGCGGGGATGTCCTGCCACTGCGTGTTGGCGACGAATGCCGCCAGTTGCTCGATTTGCCGGCCCATTGGCTTTCCTCCATCCTGCTGTCCCGGCGGATGCAAGCAAAGCGCCAAGTGGCACTGAACTTGCGTAGCGGGGATGAGATTACGACGGGATGGGGCGCATGGTTCAACAGACGGGCGAGACGTTCCGCCT